>DATGUI010000215.1:0-2933 GCA_035301405.1 Burkholderiaceae bacterium | reverse complement strand
TCCCAGAAGACCGCAGGTGTGATGGAATGAAAAAAGCTGTGCAGGTCCATTTTCAGCAGATAAGGATTGCGGACATGGAGGCCGGCATTAAGTTTGATGCCAGAGCCCTTCTGATATGCCGTGGCTGAGGCATGGACGGGCAGTTCCCGGATTTCAAGAAAAGCGCGCTGCAATACCTTCAATGCACGACTGGGCTGGGCAATGGTTCGTGTGCCGTAAGTGCGCTTGGGAATATGGAAGACCCTGTATCGCAAGGGTGCCAGCTGCAAGGTGGATGCGACCTCTTTTTCGGGTATGTCCAGGTGTGTGGCAAGCTGTTCTGCGATAGACATTGGGCGTACATCCCTGAAAAAACAGCCCGGGAAGCAGACTCCCGGGCTGGACTCTTTACTAGAAGGAAGCGCAGAGTGCGGCTGCCTTGCAAGGAACGAGCAAGGGAGACGCACTCTGCGCGCCCCCAAAGCCGTTCAATAAGTTTGAGTCTGGCTGAACACCCGACTTGACAGTGCGTGTCAAACGCTAAAGAGTACAGGTTAATCTAACGCAGTTCTGCGCCCTGCGCAATGTCAGCTATTCAGCAACAACGCACCCCTGCATCAAAGCGTGGAGCTGCGCCTGATCAAGGCTGTCAGGCAGCCCGATAAAGACCACTTCATTGGCTTGGGGCAGGCCACTGCCGGCATCAGTGGCCTGTATCTGTACACGCCGTCCGGCATAATGCATGATTGCCGGGCCATGGTAATCCGTGACCACCATGCCTTTTGCGCGGATGACGTTGCGTGGTAGGCTGCGCAGTGCCTTCATGAGTCGATCGGCTGACAGGGTTCCCTCGCCTTGCCAGATCACATTGACAAAAGGGTGGTCCAGTTCGGTGTCGTGGTCATGCTCGTCGCCCGCGTCATGTTCATCACCGGCACCAGCGCCATCACCGGCTCCAGCACCATGCCCATGCTCGCCGTCCGTTGCCGAGCCTAAAGGGGTGCGCTCCGCTTCCATGCCAAACAGGATGTCTTCCGAGACGCGTGCCTGAATGGTGTCCAGCACCGGAACACCGGGGTAGGTGTCCTGCAAGAATTGATGGCTGGCGTGGCCGTCCGCCTCGGTAATCAAGTCGCTTTTGTTGAGCAGCAGCAGGTCGGCACCCCGAATCTGCCGCGCCAGGGTGTCATGCAATAGTGGGTCGGCATGCTGTGCCCGAAAATGTTCGGCGTCCAGCAGAGTCACCACACCCGCCAGACGCAGTTCGGATTCCGTCAGGCCGACATCGGCAATGGGGCCAGGGTCAGAGATGCCGCTGGCTTCCACCACAATCCATTCGGGTAGGGGCCGCATCGCCAGGAGGTCAATCAGGGCGGCGTCCAGGCCCGAGCCAATGGAGCAGCAGATGCAACCATTGCTCAGGCTGATGGTTTGCCCATCATGATTGGCGACCAGACGTGAATCAATATTGATGGGGCCGAAGTCATTGACCATGACGGCAATGCGCCTGCCGCTGGTGGTGTTCAGCAGGTGATTGAGCAGCGTTGTCTTGCCCGAGCCCAAAAACCCGCCGATGACCGTAAAGGGAATTTTTTCCGTTTGCATGGTGAACTATTCTGGCATGCTGGTGGGCTCGCCGCCAAGGATGGTTCCCAGAACTTCAACGTCTTTCAGGGCTTCGCCGGACGTGCTCGTCGGGTCGCGATCCAGGACACAGAAGTCGGCGAATTTTCCGACCTCTATGGAACCGATGCGGTCATCCATGTGCAAGGTACGGGCGGCACCCATGGTGATGGCATACAGCGCCTCGGGTACCGTGATGCGTTCCTGGTCGCCCAGAATACGTCCGGATGCGGTTTGTCGATTGACTGCACACCAGGCGGTAAACAATGGGCTGAGCGGCGTAATGGGGGCGTCAGAATGGATGGCCAGAGTCAGGCCGTGATCCAGCGCGGTCCGGCAGCTGTTCATGCGGTTGGCGCGGTCTGGGCCCATGGTCAGGCTGTAGTGGGCATCGCCCCAATAAAAGAGGTGGTTGGCAAACAGGTTGACACACACGCCAAGCTCGGCCATTTTGCGGTATTGGGCGCCATCGGCCATCTGGCAGTGCTGCAAGGTGTGGCGATGATCCGGACGCGGGTCGGCAATCAGTGCCTGTTCCAGGGCCTCCAGCGCTACGGCCGTGGCTTCGTCCCCGTTGGTATGGATATGAAGCTGCGCACCCGCACGGTGGTAGCCGGCCACGATTTCGGGCAGGTCATCGGGCGCGGTAACCCATATGCCGTTTGGTGCACCATTGAAGTAGCCGGGCCAGCGCACGCGTGCGGTAAAGCCCTGTATGGAGCCATCCACCACCAGCTTGACGATGCCCAGGTGCAGCTTGTCGTGTGCCAGGGGCCTAAGTTTGTCCAGTTGCTCCAGGCATTCCTTTACCTGGGTGCCGTATAGCATTCCCGAGGCGGCCGGCACGATACGAATGGGAAAGGATGGGTCCGCCGTGACTTTTGACAGGGATGCCATGCCTTCATCCGTGATTTCATTGACCAGGTCGGTTGCCGTGGTGACGCCGGCATTGCGCGCGATGCGGGCAAAATTGTCCAGGCTTTCTGGCACGTTGCTCAGTGTCCGGAACGGATTTCCCAGCATGCGGGTAACCGGAAACATCGCGGCAAACTCAAGCAGCTCACCTGTGGGTTCGCCATCATCGAATTTCACAATTCCTTCAATGTCGGTGAAGCGGTCAATACCGGCTTTCTTGAGCGTGGGCGTATTGACGTTCATGAGGTGCATGCTGGCGTGCATGACCACAACAGGGGAGGTCGCGCTGACCTTGTCCAGATCGTGAACAGACATCCTTCTCGATCCGAAATAGATGGGGTCAAAGCCCCAGCCGACCAGGATTTCGCCTTCGGGCAGATCGCGGCCATGCGCCTGCAAGCGTGCCACCACATCAT
>DATGUI010000214.1:0-14393 GCA_035301405.1 Burkholderiaceae bacterium | reverse complement strand
CGGCATGGAAGACAGCATGGCCCTGCTGGAGTACATCGACGGCACGCTGGTCGACAAGGACGAACGCCTGGACGGGCCCGATCAGATCCAGCGCTTTCTGGACAGCCCGGAAAGTCAGGGGCGCTTTGAACAGGAAGCCAGGGTGTTGCGTGCGCTGCTGGAATGCCATGCCGGCCTGTATGTGATTGACTCCCGTGATCCGGTACTGGCCAAGCACAAGGATGAGCTGCATCTGCTGGCGCGTTGCGGCCACCCCATCATGCCGGTGCTGAATTTCACGGACACCTCCGACCAGCGCCCCGACGAATGGCGTCATGCCATGGCCAGGCTGGGTCTGCACGTTACCGTCGAATTCGACACAGTAGCGCCTGCCCTGGACGGCGAAACTCAGCTCTACGACAAGCTCGCCCTGCTCGTGGGCAGCGGTGCGGGCCTCCTGCATGCCTTGCGCCAGAACGTGGTCGAACAGCGCTGGCAACGCCGTGAAGATGCCATCATGCTGATCGCCGAAATGGTGATAGACATCGCCGCCTGGCGCAGCACCACCCCATCCGATGAAGACGCCATGGTGGCAGCCACGCGCTACCTGCGCAGCACCGTCAGACAACGTGAGCATCTTTGCGTGCAGGCGTTGCTCAGGCGATACAACTTTGACAGCACCACTTTCCCGGCGCATCAGCTTCCGCTGCAGGGCGAACGCTGGCAGATGGACCTGTTCCACCCCGAGGCACTCAAGGACATGGGCATTCATGTCACCAAGGGGCTGGCGGCCGGTGCCATGGCGGGCGCCACCATCGATGCCCTGGCTGCGGGCGTCACCCTGGGCACCGGCACGCTCATTGGTGCAGCGGCAGGTGGCATCTGGCAAGGGGCCGACAAATGGGGCAAACGCCTGTATGGTCGTCTCAGGGGCTTTCAGGAGCTCAGCGTGGACGAGACCGTCATCCGCCTGCTGATTGTGCGCCAGCTCGCCTTGCTGGATGCCCTGGACCGACGCGGCCATGCAGCGCAAGACCCCATCATGCTGGTCACAGACGAGTCATCGGACGCCGAGACCACCAGCCCTCCAACTGGTACCGACTACCGTCACGGACGGCTGCCCGACATCATTACCAGTGCCCGTGCCCACCCCCAGTGGTCTGCCCTGAGTGAGAGCTACACACCGGGGCGCGCCCGGGAACAAGCAATCCGGACCCTTGCCCAGGCGCTGGGAGCCACGTCTCCTGCCGCTGTTCAACCCGACCCGGCCCCAACGGACTCGGGCACAACCCCCTCCCATTCTGATTCTTCTCCTTCCGATACCGCATCATGAGTATTCGCGATGAAGTGCGTCGTCGACGCACCTTTGCCATCATTTCCCACCCGGACGCAGGCAAGACCACCCTGACTGAAAAGTTGCTGCTGTTTGCGGGCGCCATCCAGATTGCAGGTAGCGTCAAGGCCCGCAAAGCCAGTCGTCATGCATCCTCAGACTGGATGGACATCGAAAAACAGCGGGGCATTTCCGTCGCATCGTCCGTCATGCAGATGGAATACCGTGATTGCGTCATCAACCTTCTGGACACCCCTGGTCACCAAGACTTCTCCGAGGACACCTATCGCGTGCTCACCGCCGTGGATGCAGCGCTCATGGTCATTGATGCGGCCAACGGTATCGAACCCCAGACCGAGAGGCTGTTGCAGGTATGCCGGGCCCGCAACACACCTATCATCACCTTTGTGAACAAGCTTGACCGCGAAGTGCAACAACCCCTGGACCTGATTTCCGAACTGGAATCCCATCTGGAAATGGACGTCATCCCTTTTACCTGGCCTGTCGGCATGGGTCGCAACTTTCAGGGAGTCTTTGATCTGGAGCACGATTGCATGCGCCTGTTCCGGCCGGGCCAGGAACGCCGCAACGAAGGCGACGATCAACAGATAAAGGGCCTGCACAATCCGCTCATCGTCAAACAGTGCGGCCAGGCCTTTACCGACACGATAGAAGAAATCGAACTGATTCAGGAAGCCACCCCCGACTTTGATCAGCAGGCATTCCTGCAGGGGCAGCAGACCCCTGTCTTCTTTGGCTCCGCCATCAACAACTTTGGCGTCCAGGAAGTCCTCGATACGCTGGTTGATCACGCGCCGCCCCCCGGTCCCCGGCCCGCTCTGGAGCGCAACGTGGAACCCGACGAGAAGCCGTTTACCGGCGTGGTGTTCAAGATTCAGGCAAACATGGATCCCGCCCACCGCGACCGCGTCGCCTTCCTGCGCGTGAGCTCGGGGCGCTTTGAACGGGGCATGCGGGCACGCATTGTGCGTACCGGCAAGGACATCCGCCTGAACAACGTCGTCTCCTTTCTTTCACAGCGTCGGGATATTCTCGAAGACGCGTATGCAGGCGACATCATCGGCATTCCCAATCATGGCATTCTGCAATTGGGCGATGTCCTCACGGAAGGAGAAAGCCTGCATTTCACGGGTCTGCCATTTTTTGCCCCCGAGCTGTTCCGTACCGTGGAGGTTGCCGACCCGCTGCGCAGCAAGCAGTTGCGCACGGGCCTCACCCAGCTCGGCGAAGAAGGCGCCATACAAGTGTTCCGTCCCGAAGCGGCAGGCGGCGCTCTGCTGCTGGGCGCCATCGGTCAGCTGCAGTTTGATGTGGTCGCAGAACGCCTGCGCACCGAATACGGCGTCGAGGCCCGCATGGGCAACTCACGCTATCAACTCGCGCGGTGGCTGACCGCCAAAGACCCGGCAACATTGAAAAGATTTATTGCTTCCAATGCGGCCAACATTGCCTTTGACGTGGTCGATGCCGTGGCCTTTCTGGCCACATCACAGGCGCATCTGCGTGTTACCCAAGACCTCAATCCCGATATTTCGTTTCATGCCATGCGTGAACACGGTGGACAGGTATTTGGGCAGGAACCCTGAATCCACGATGCCGACACGATATACTAAACCGGCATTGACAGATAAAAACCCTCTCCTATGTCCTGGCGTGTCCTGATCATCATCCTGCTGGCTGCAGCCGGCTTTTCAGCCTGGGGCGGAATCAGTCTGGGCCACTGGCTGGTATCCCACGGGCCTGCTGCGCCCGTCGTCCCCGAAGCCCTGCTCAAACACGATGCCGAGGTATTGGACGCCGATGGCAAGCCGTACGCGGCCCAGCCGCCCCAGCCACTTGTCAACGGTCGTCAGGGTGTACCCGAACCGACTCGCGGCTTGGTCTGGGAAGTCCCCGAAACCTCGCTTGCCAAGGCCAAGGAACGCCCCCCCATTGCCATCGCCACCACCACCATCACCATGGACGAAGCCCGCCACATTGCCAGCGCTGATGGCGGCTACCGCGGCCTGGCCGATGTCAGTGGCATGTTTGGCAAATCGTCCGGCGGACAGCAGCCCATCCAGCCTGTCGAGGTTCCCCCTCCGCCCCCTGCTCCTCCGGCTGGTGACGCCCCCGCCGATGGCGGCAACTGGCAGGCGGCACTGCGACAGGAACTCGAAACCTGCAAACAGCTTGGCTTTTTCGAACGGCCCAGCTGTGCCTGGGCTGCGCGTAACAAATATTGCGAACCCAACAATGCCTGGGGCCAGGTACGCGACTGCCCCGGCAAATCGTTTTGATCCCCTTTTGCAGGCTTGCTCGACATGACCACTGACACCGTTTCCCGGGTAACCAGGCAAGATGTTTCTCTTGTGCGGCACACGCTTTATCGCCGGACGGCTGTTCACAAGCTTGTATGCGCAGCGGCCATTAGTGTTGGCATCGTGGCGGCATGGCTGCTGGGCAAAGAGATTCTCGCCTTTGGCAATGAAATCGACTACAGCAGCCTGCACATGCTGGGTGAACAAAACCTTGCCCTGCTGCAGGAATACAATCCCTTTTTCTGGTGGGGCATTGCCGTTGCCGTCGCGCTGCTCATCCTGTATCTCACCGTCGGTTTTGTTGCAGCAGCGCAACGCCGTGCGCGCTCTCGGCTGATCAGCCAGGAAACGGCCCAACAGCTTGTGCCCAAGCTGTCGCATGCGGGGCGCGCCGTACTGACCTGGTCGTGGGAAGATACCCGTGAACCCATCACAGTAGGCGTCCTGCAACGCACCCTGACAGAAATGCGTGGCGGGCGTGCTGCCCGAATCGCTCTGGCAAGACAGCACGCCAGCCTGCTTGACGATGCACCGCCCAACCACGTTGCCCCCCCTGCATCCACGACGGACCATAAGAAAGATTCTTGAAATTGGCTTGCCTTGCACACAAATATATGGTTGACTAGCGGTTATGACGATTCAACACGCTCCTTCTGCAAACAGCCTGGCCGCCGCCTTCGCGGCCCATGCTGGCGTGTGCGTCACCCTTCCTCATCAAGCCCCCGTCTGCGGCCTGTCTGCCCTTTCCCTGCTACTACCGATCGGTTGCCGGGCCTAGTGCCCCGTGGCAGTCCGGCAGCCCCATTGCGCCACTGTAGCAGTAGCATCCTCTTTCTTCCCATTTCAAAACATCGCAATGTGGTTCGGCCCGGATAACCGGCAAGCGCGCCACCCTTTCCCGTCCCGTTGCGGCATCGTTTGAAGCAGGTGTATTCCATGATCAGCAACCCATCCGAAAAATATCGTCCATTTGTTCCGTTTGCCCAGGACTACAGCGAGCGTACCTGGCCAGGCAAGCGCATCACCCAGCCCCCCGTATGGATGAGCACCGATCTGCGCGATGGCAATCAGGCCCTGATCGAACCCATGAGTGTCGAACGCAAACTGCGGTTTTTTCGTCAGCTCATCAAGATTGGCTTCAAGGAGATCGAGGTTGGCTTCCCTTCTGCCTCGCAGACTGACTTCGACTTCGTCCGGACCCTGATTGACGGCAACCACATCCCCGATGATGTCACCATCATCGTGCTCACCCAGTCGCGCGAAGACCTGATCAAGCGTACGGTCGAGGCGGCTGCTGGGGCGAAGAAAGCCATGGTGCACCTCTACAATGCCTGTGCACCCGCCTTCCGGAAAATTGTCTTCAAGATGTCGCGGGAAGAAGTCAAGGACATTGCCCTGGCCGGGACGCAGTGGGTGCAGCAGTACATGGCCCAACACCCCGAAACCCAGTGGCGCTACCAGTACTCGCCCGAGGTCTTCAGCACAACCGAACCCGAGTTCGCACTGGATGTGTGCAATGCTGTCGTGCGCGCCTGGAAGCCCACGCCCGCCGACCCCATCGTCCTGAACCTGCCTGCCACGGTTGAAGCCACCACCCCCAACCTGTATGCCGACCAGATCGAGTGGATGCACAACAATCTGGAGCAACGCGACAGCATTGTGCTGAGCGTTCATCCTCACAATGATCGTGGTACGGCCGTGGCTGCGGCCGAACTTGCCGTCATGGCCGGGGCCGACCGCATCGAGGGCTGCCTGTTTGGCAACGGAGAGCGCACGGGTAACGTTGACCTGGTCACGCTTGCCATGAACCTTTATACCCAGGGCGTTCATCCTGGCCTGGATTTTTCCGATATTGACGAAGTCCGGCGCTGTGTCGAATACTGCAATCAGCTTCCCGTTCATCCGCGCCACCCGTACGCAGGCGACCTCGTCTTTACCGCGTTTTCCGGTTCGCACCAGGACGCCATCAAGAAAGGCTTTGCCGTCCAGGAAAAAGATGCTGTCTGGGAGGTTCGCTACCTGCCCATCGATCCGGCCGATCTGGGCCGCAATTACGACGCCGTCATCCGGGTCAACAGCCAGTCAGGAAAAGGCGGTGTCTCGTATCTTCTGGAGCAGGAACACGGCCTGGTATTGCCACGCCGCCTGCAAATCGAGTTCAGCCGGGCCATTCAGCGTGTGACAGACGAAACCGGCGCCGAGGTCACCGCCGATAACGTCTACGATGTGTTCCAGGACGAATACCTCAACAATCGCGAGCCCTGGCGTCTGGTCCGGCATCGCATCAGTGGCGACAGAAAAGACAACAGCGACCAGCAGTTCCATATTGATGTCGAGCTGGAGCACAATGGCAGCACACGCCAACTGACCGGCTCCGGAGACGGTGCCATTGCAGCCTTTGTCAATGCACTGGACATGGATGTCCGTATCATGGACTACAACGAACACGCCATTGGCACCGGGGCCGACACCCGGGCGGCCTCCTATGTCGAGATGCGTGTCGGGGACAGCATCTCGGGCTTTGGCGTCGGCATTCACAAGGACATCGTGACGGCTTCATTCCTGGCCATACTGAGCGGTCTCAATCGTCATGAAAGCCGGCAGCGCCAGGCGGGTGATGCGACTGCCATGGTGGCCTGAACAGTCCCTGCCCGAACCCGCCCCGGCTCCTCACCACTTCGGGGCGGGCTCCCACATGACGTCAGCCTGCGTCTCGCTGGATGCCTTCAGCATGGTCAGCAGCGGCCAGGCACGCTGACGGAAGCTGACCGGCTCCGAAACCGGATGAACCGGCTCATCATCCTCCACAACCGTTTCCTGGGCCTTTTCCTTGTCGGTCGCCATGGCGCGCTCCAGCGCCTGGATCGCGTCAGGAAGCTGATCATGCGTGATCACCCCGCGCTGGGGAAGCCCTTCGGGATAGGAGCGCCCGATCACCTGCATGATGGTCTGCGCATGTTCTGAAAACATCAGGACATTGGCTGCGGCACGGGATTTGAAAACAATAAGCATAGCGGTTTCCTCTGATAGCCATTCACTCTAGCCTACCCTAGCGGCTGACGTCTGCCAACAGGCATGATGACTCCATGTCCAATCCTGTTCATGGTCCGTCAATCATGCCTGTCATTTCGTCCATATTGCCTGCCATCCCGTACTGGCTCCTTGTCATCGTGCTGCTTGGGGGAATCAGCCCCGCAGCACAGGCCGAATGCCAGCCCCCGCTTACCGGCGCGCCCTGTGCCCAGGGCGGCATTGCCACCCTGCATCACACCGAACCCAGTCTCAATCTCGCGGCGGGCAACCCCATCCATCTGGTCACGGGCAACAACTTCCAGATAGAACGGGACCTGCCTGCCAGCGCCGGCCTGCCCGGCCTGGAACTGGTGCGTCACTACAACTCCCTTGACGCGCGGCACGGCACAACCGGAACCGGCTGGGTCTTGTCTTACGATACCCGCTTGCACCGCGTGGCCCCGGGGTGGCAGATTGTGCAGGCGGATGGCTCCCGTGTGTCATTTCCTGCTTCCTCGGAAGAGGCAGGCGTCTTCAAGAGCCGGCATGGCGAACTCAGGAAGATGCGCAACAGCTATTACTGGTACTGGCCCGGGGGCGCGCTGCTGGAGTTTGACGAGCAGGGCTGGCTGATTTCCCTGCACCAGCCCGGCAATGCCACCGTTGTCATACAGCGGCATCTGCCCACCGACGGCGCACGCGCTGGCCTGATCCGCCAGGTCTTCAATCAGTTTGAGCAGCATATGGATTTTGACTATGTCGTCATCAATGGCCGGGCGCAACTCTCGCAGGTATCCACGCCGCTGGGCACCTTCCAGTATGAGCATGACACCCATCTGCGACTGACCCGCCTGACGCGGCCCGACGGCATGCAGCGACATTATCTGTATGAACCCGAACACCAGGCCGGGCACAGCCACTTGCTGACGGGTATCGGCATTGCCAATCGTGCAGGGGCCGCCGTTCATCGCCTCAACACCTGGCATTACGATCGCAAGGGCCGGGCCATCCATGCCAGCCGCGGGCCATCCGATCGACCGCATTCGCAGGTGACCCTGCAATATGTCCGTGCGCCCGCACGGGACCAGACCGGCGTCACACGCGTGCACAATGCCGCCGGGCAGGCCACACAATTCGAAACCGCCGTTCGCGGAGGGCAGCATGTACTGCTGCGCGTGGAAGGCAGCGGCTGCCCGGGTTGCGCCAGGCCCGGCACGCGCGCCCACTACGACGGTAACGGGCGTCTGACCGCCATCAATAATGTCTCCCTGTCTCGCCATGCCGATGGCAGCGTCCGGCAGTTGCAGGCGACTCATCAAGGCTGGCCCGGCTTGCAGCTTGATTTCCGACCGGATGGCCGCCGCACCCACTGGCACAGCAAGCTGACGGGCACCGAAACCATGCAATACAACGCTGATGGACAACCCGTGCAACGGATGTTTGCCAATGGAGACACGCAACAATACACATATGACGTGCATGGCCGTCCGCAGACCGTCATCGCTCGACATGCCGGCCGGCAAGCCAAGACAACACTGCAATGGCAGGGCACGCGTATCCGGCGAATCGACCACCCTGCTGAAACCGAACAACGCGAGTACGATGCCCATGGCAGGCTGGCTGCGCGTGAAGTCACCCGGCATTGCTTTCATCAGCGCGCCTGCCTCACCTACCAGGAACAATTCGACCACGATGACAACGGTCGACTGATCCGTCACCAACTGCCCGAGGGCGGTGCCCTGCAGTATGAATGGGATCCGGATAACCGGATCAGCACCATCCACTGGACCGACCCACATGGAAAACCGCACCCCATCCTGACCACCGTGGCCGGACAGCCCGGATATCGTTACGGCAATGGCCTGCACTTGCACACCGAGGCTGATGACAAGCATCAGGCGCGCCGGCTGGTCGTGTCTTCGTCCACCCGCACTGTGCTTGAACACTATCTCGAATTCGATGCGCACGGACGGATCCAGGCAGAACGCACCCTGAATGCCCTGCCTGATGCGCGCCGCGTTTCCCCGCACCTGCAGCAACACCTGCATCGCTACGCCCACAATGATGAGGACCAACTCATCATCAGCCAGACGGCGGGCCGGCATCCCGGTGCCACTGCCACATCGGCATGGCTGGCGTGGCAGGACGGCGGCCGCCTGGCAGCCCGCCGCGAGGATGGGGTCACCCATCAACCGGCCATCCGGCGCGATGCCTCGGGACTTGCCCTGACGGTCGACGGCGTGGCCCTGGGATACAGCGCAGAACGCCGTCTGCAGCACGTTGTCCAAGATGGCCGGGAACTGACCCGCTACGCACACAACGCCTTCGGACACCGCATCCTGCAACAGGCTGCCGGACACCGTGGCGAAGCGGGCTGGACACGGCACTTTTTCTATGTCAACAATCAACTGGTTGCGGAGTCCGATCTCCCCGTACCGGGCTCCCTCAACAAGCGAGGCGATCAGACGCCCCCTGACACGGCCGAATCAGCGGCCGACTCACCAACCGATGCAGCCTCGGGCATCAAGCGCCGCTTCATTTACGCGCATCATGTTCCTGTGGCCATGGTTGAATACGCTTCCGGAACGCAGCCCGCCCGGCTCTACTTCATTCATGCCGACCTGATTGGCACCCCCCGACTGGTTACGGATACCAACCAGCATATCCGCTGGCAGGCTGACTATTCGGCTTTGGGGAAAGCGACCCTGTTACGTGGAGACATTCGTCTGGACATGCGTTTTGCCGGTCAGGTGGCGGATGCGGTCACCGGCTGGCACGACAACCTTCTGCGCACCTATCACCCCGGGTGGGGCCAATATCTTGAACCCGATCCACTGGGCCCGCTTCCGGTCACTCAGGCATTTGGCTATGCGGCCCAGCAGCCACGGCGCCATGTCGATCCACATGGCCTGCTCCTGTTCGCCTTTGATGGCACAAGGCAAAGCGCCAGCACCCAGAGCAATGTGTGGAAGCTCAGCCAGCATTATCTGGATGGGCCGGTGTATTACCATCCCGGCCCGGGTGACAGCCATCGCCTTGATCTGGATGCCATTACCGCCAGCAGCGCCGACGACATCATTGAAAGCCAATGGAAGGCGCTGATCAACGAACTGGCTGCGGCAGATATGGCCGAGACCATTCCCATTGATATTCTTGGCTTCTCCCGTGGTGCCGCCCTGGCCCGGCACTTCGGCAATCGCGTTGCCAACCACGTCAGTCAGGGGCTGCTTGAATACAGCGATGCCGAGCTGGGCACAATCACGGCATGCGTGGACCTGCGTTTCATGGGCCTGTTCGACAGCGTGGCACAGTTCGGCCTGGCAGGAAGCCGTAACCACCTCTATGATCTGGCCATACCGGCCGCCTGGGACTGGGTCGCCCACGCGGCCGCCCTTCAAGAGCACAGGCTGCTGTTCCCCCTGCTGAGCGCCACTGAAAACGGGCACACCCTCAATATTGTCGAGGCCCCGTTCGTTGGCGCCCATTCGGATATTGGTGGCGGCATATTGCCTGCTGATCGGCCCAGGGAAGGCCACCCCAGTGATCTGTCCAACGTGGCATTGAACTGGATGCTGTGGCAGGCACGTGCCGCATCCGTACGCTTTGCGCCACTTGACCCCACTGATCGCGTGATTGAACGCCCCGTATTGCACAACTACCGGTCCGTGCTGCTGCGCCGGGCGCATGGGGGCGATCGTGCCGTTCAATCCCCCGACGGACAGGAGCACCTCATGTGGCAGGAAGAACACCCCCACCTGGGTCAGAAACAGCGTGATCAGACCGAAACATTCATCGCACGCCCCGACGGTTGGCCCACCCTTGGCGGTATTGAGGTCGGCACGGTCGAAATGGACGCCTACGCCCGGTGGCTGCACGATGAACTGGGCTGGCAAGCCCCACCGGTCTGATATGATTGTCTTTTCTTTCATCGGGACACTTTTGCGCCCATTTTCTCATCCATCATGCTTGCACAGCAACAGACACAACTCCTCTCCTTTCTCGCTGCAGCCGTCCAGGATCTCGTCCCCGATGCCGACGTGACCATCAAACTGGAACGCCCCAAAATGGCGGCACACGGCGACATTGCCACCAACCTGGCCATGCAGCTTGCACGCCCGGCCAGACGCAATCCGCGCGAACTGGCCGCCGAAATCGTCGCGCATATCAACCGACAGCCCGAAGCCAACACCCTCATCGAAGAAGCGACCGTGGCCGGTCCCGGATTCATCAATTTCCGGCTCACCCATGCAGCCCAGCATGCCGTGCTTGACGCCATTGCCAGCCAGGGCACACAATTTGGCCAGCAACCTGCCAGACAAGACAAGGTCATGGTGGAATTCGTATCGGCCAACCCCACGGGCCCCCTGCATGTGGGCCATGCCCGCCAGGCAGCACTGGGCGATACGCTGTGTCGCCTGCTTGCCACGCAAGGCTATTCGGTTACCCGCGAATTCTATTACAACGACGCCGGCAACCAGATCGATAACCTGGCCCTCAGTGTCCAGGCGCGCGGGCGCGGCATCGCACCCGACAGTCCCGACTTCCCTGCCGATGGCTACCGGGGCGACTACATCGCCGAGATCGCCCGCAGCTTTGCTGCCCGCGACACCATCAAGGCAGCCGACGGCCAGGCCGTGACGGCCACCGGCAACCTGGATGACCTGGACAACATCAGGCGCTTTGCCGTGGCCTGCCTGCGTCACGAACAAGACCAGGATCTCCAGGCTTTCGGCCTGCAGTTCGACAACTACTACCTGGAAAGCTCGCTTTATACCGACGGCCGCGTCGAACAGACCGTGGACAGCCTGGTGCGGTCCGGTCACACCTACGAACACGACGGTGCACTCTGGTTGCGCACGACCGAACTCAATACCGGCGACGACAAAGATCGCGTCATGCGCAAGTCCGATGGCGGCTATACCTATTTCGTTCCAGACGTGGCCTATCACGTCACCAAATGGGAGCGCGGCTATCAGCAGGCCATCAATATCCAGGGCAGCGACCATCACGGTACGGTTGCCCGCGTACGTGCCGGCCTGCAGGCACTCGACATCGGCATACCCGCTGATTACCCCGCGTACATCCTCCACAAGATGGTCAGGGTGACGCGCGGCGGCGCTGAAGTGAAAATATCCAAGCGGGCGGGCAGCTACGTCACCATGCGCGACCTGATTGACTGGGTCGGCCGTGATGCGGCCCGCTTTTTCCTGGCGCAGCGGCGCGCTGATGCCGAATTTGTCTTTGATATTGATCTGGCGCGCTCGCAAACGGAAGAAAACCCCGTCTATTACGTCCAGTATGCGCATGCTCGCATTTGCTCAGTCCTGGCACAGACAGAAGAGACCGCTAGCAGCCTGGCCACTGCCGACCCGGCCCCACTGATCCACCCCTCCGAGCTCGCCCTGTTGCGCCGTCTCGCACAATATCCGGAACTGCTCACCCAGGCTTCCCAAGAGCTCGCCCCCCATCAACTGGCATTCTGGCTGCGCGATTGCGCGGCCGATTTCCACACCTGGTACAACAGCAACCGGATACTCGTTGAGGACACCGCTACCCAGCGCGCACGGCTGCGCCTGGCCACGGCCACCCGCCAGGTACTGGCCAATGGATTACACTTGCTGGGTGTGGGCGCGCCCGACAAAATGTAGGCATCATGGCAAAGAAACGTCGCAAATCTGCCACCCGATCCCGGGGCAGTACGCTTTTCGGCATTCTCATTGGTCTCATCCTTGGCCTGATCGCAGCGGTGGCCGTGGCGCTGTTTGTCACTCGCGCCCCCATGCCCTTCGCCGACAAGTTCACCCGTGAGCCCGCACAAACATTGCTTCCCGATGTCCGTGACGCGCCCGATCCCAACATTGGCCTGCGCGGCTCGTCCTCGCAAACCATGCCGCCTGCCCAAGAGACGAAACCGTCTGCGCCTGGGTCGGACAAGCCTTCCCCTTCCGATACAGAAAGCCAGGAACTCGACAAGCTGATCGCCAACCTGGCGCAAACCGGTGAGCCGGCCGAGCCAGAAAAAGAACCCGCTCCGGCCAGCAAACCCGCAACGCCTTCGGCCTCGTATTACCTGCAAGCCGGCGCCTTCCGGTCTGCCTCCGATGCCGAAAGCATGCAGGCCCGCATACTGATGCTTGGCCTGCCCGTGCAGATTGAACAGGCCCAGCTTGACGGCAGTACAATTAACCGTGTGCGTGTAGGGCCTTTCAATGGTATCGATGCCATGAACCAGGCGCGCACACAATTGGGGGATGAAAAAATAGAATCCTCGGTCGTGCGGCCCTGACTTCAACCCTTCAGGAACGAATTATGTCCTTTATCACTTTGCTTCGCCGAACCCTCGCCTTTGCCCTCATGTTTGCCGGGCTGGCGTTCGTACCTGCCTCCCAGGCACAAGACAGCAACCGCTACCAGACGCTCAAGAAGACGCAGCCCTCGGAAACCGCGGGCCGTGTGGAAGTACTCGAATTTTTCGCCTATACCTGTCCGCATTGCAAGGCGATGGAACCCCTGGTCACGAAATGGGCAGATACCCTGCCTGAAGACGTCGCGCTGCAGCGTGTACCCGTTGCGTTCAACAGCAACATGGTTGATCTGCAAAAGCTGTATTACACCCTGGAAAATCTCGAACGCCTGGACCTGCACCCCAAGGTCTTTGCTGCCATCCATGATGAAGACAAGGCCATCTTCACTGAGTCGGCCATTATCGACTGGGCAGCAGAACAAGGCCTGGACCGAGAGAATTTCTCTGATGTCTTTGGGTCATTTGGTATCCAGTCCCGTGTATCGCGAGCCAATGAGCTGGCAAAGAACTACGAGATTGACGGCACGCCCACACTGGCCGTCGGCGGCAAGTATGTCACGTCGCCCACGCTGACCAACAGCTATGCCGGCACCATCGAAGAAGCCGACAGCCTGATCGAACAGGCCCGGGAACGCGGCCAGCCCTGAGCCCATGAGCATGGCCAGCCGGCTCGGCTGACAACCATCGCTGGTCGTCAACCCCGGGCCTGGCTCAAGGCCTGCTCCAGATCGGCGATCAGATCGTCTTCTGACTCCAGCCCCGCATACAGCCGGACCACCGGCTGTTCCGCGCCGTCCCAGTAATGATGTGGCTTGAGCATGGCGGGGCTCACCAGCTGCACCAGGCTTTCGAAGCCGCCCCACGAGAACCCGATCCCGAATAACGTCAAGGCATTGACGAATTGCCGGGCGCCGCGAGTATCCAGGTTCAGGCGTATGGACAACAAACCATTGGAGCCGCGGCAATCACGGTGCCACAGAGCATGGCCGGCGTCCTCCGGCAGTGCCGGATGGTAAACCTGCTCCACCAGCGGGTGTTGTTGCAACCACCTGGCGACCGCCAGGCCATTCCTGGCGCTTTGCTGCAGGCGCAGCGGCAGGGTGCGCGCCCCCCGGATGGCGAGCCAGGCATCGTCGGCACTGATGGCGTAACCGAGGGCGTAATGGGTCTCGTCGATTTTCCGGGCCAGATCCGCATCATTGACCATGACGGCGCCCAGCATCAGGTCGGAATGCCCGCCCACATATTTGGTCCCGGCAACCACCGATACATCAACGCCCAGATCCAGCGGCCGATACACGCCGCCCGTCCCCCAGGTGTTGTCTGCCACCAGGACAAGGTCATGCTCCCGGGAAAAGCGCGCCAGGGCGGGCAAATCAAGCATCTCGAGCAGCAATGACCCAGGCGACTCCACATAGAGCATGCGGGTGTTGGGAGTCAGGTG
>DATGUI010000213.1:0-11989 GCA_035301405.1 Burkholderiaceae bacterium | reverse complement strand
CGTGCTGGCCATTCTGTACCGACGGCTCAATTACACCATCTTGCGAGAATCCGTCCACCTCACGGCCAAGACGACCGCCATGGTGTGCTGGCTGTTCATTGGCTCCAGCATCTTTGCAGCGGCCTTTGCCTTGCTGGGCGGGCAAACCATCGTGAATGCGTGGGTGATTTCTCTCGACCTGACCCCGGTGCAATTCATGATCATGGCGCAACTGATCATTTTCTTCCTCGGATGGCCGCTGGAATGGACGGAGATCATCATCATCTTCATGCCCATCTTCATCCCGCTGGTCAACCATTTCAACGTTGATCCGCTATTCTTTGGCTTGCTCGTAGCCCTTAACCTGCAAACGTCTTTCCTGACGCCGCCGGTAGCCATGTCAGCCTTCTATCTGAAGGGGGTGGCGCCGAAAGGCATCTCATTAAATCAGATATTTTTAGGGGCATTACCCTTTGTGGCGTTGCAGTTCCTGGCCATTGTCATGATGTACCTGTTCCCCGGAATCGGTCTGTGGCTGCCCAACCAACTGTACTGACCCTGCCCATGTCCGGGTGATACTCACCACGCAGCGCCTCCCATACCGGAGGCGCTGTTTTTTTCATGTGCGGTTGTACAAAACAGCCAGCCAATGGCGAGGCTCGCAGCAGACGGGTACCATGAACACACAAGCACCCACAGGATCAACCATGGAAACGACAACATCCCCCACCAATGATTTCAGCATGCCTGCAGTACAAGGCTACCATTCTCATGTGTACTACGACGCCCGGACACTGGATCAGGCCCGTCTCCTCTGTGAGGCAGCCGCAACCGCGCTGGGCGTGCAAATGGGCCGCATGCATCAGCGACCCGTCGGACCGCACCCAGACTGGAGCTGTCAGTTGTCTTACCCGGCAGATCAACTGAATACGGTACTGCCATGGCTGGCCGTCAACCGACATGGATTGACGATATTTACCCACCCGCTGACGGGCGATGACCTGCGCGATCATCGCGATTATGCAATCTGGATGGGCGCCGTGCGCCCTCTGGATCTGAGCCTGTTTGATGGCTGAAGCCGTCAGCGGCCGAGCCAGTGGGGCCCAGGTGTTGTCATGATTGGGTCACGGCTTGCATCAAAAAGAATCTGGGACCGCCATGCAAGGCGACCCCAGAATATTGATATATGCATTTTTCGTGGCCCGCCCTGCAGGATTCGAACCTGCGGCCTACGGCTTAGAAGGCCGTTGCTCTATCCAACTGAGCTAAGGGCGGCCAGTATTTTTGTCAGCCCATTATTATAATGCCGAATACCGCATCATGTCCCGCAACCGGAGACAAATCATGAATGCCCCTGTGAATGCCGACCTTCAAGCTGCCCTTGCCCGGGTATCCCTGGATGACAAATACACCCTGTCCGAGGGCCGCGCATTCATGAGCGGCACCCAGGCGCTGGTGCGGCTGCCCATGCTTCAGCAGGCGCGCGACCACACGGCTGGCCTGCAGACTGCAGGATTCATATCAGGCTATCGCGGCTCACCACTGGGCGCACTTGACCAGGCTCTCTGGCAAGCCCGTGCTCACCTGGATGCCCATTGCATCACCTTTCAGCCGGGCGTGAACGAGGACCTGGCTGCCACCTCAATCTGGGGCAGCCAGCAACTGGCGCTGGACGACCGCGCCGTACACGATGGCGTCTTCGGGATGTGGTACGGCAAGGGTCCGGGCGTTGACCGCAGCATGGATGCTCTCAAACACGCCAACAATGCCGGAACCGCGCCCCATGGAGGCGTACTGGCGCTCGCTGGCGATGATCACGCCGCCCAGTCATCAACCGTCGCCTATCAGTCTGAACACAACTTCATCTCGGCGGGCATTCCGGTGCTGTATCCGGCCACCGTACAGGAATATCTTGAATACGGCCTGCACGGCTGGGCAATGAGCCGCTATACTGGCCTGTGGATAGCCATGAAGTGCGTCACCGAAATCGTTGAAACCAGTGCATCGGTGGTGCTCAACCCGTCTCATCCCGCACCCGCCATCCCATCCGGCCATCCCCTGCCGCCCGACGGCCTGAACATTCGCCTGCCCGATAACGCCCTGGCCCAGGAAACCCGTCTGCTGGAGCACAAGCTGCCTGCTGCACTGGCCTATATCCGCCACAATCGTCTTAACCAGATGATCATCGATCCGCCCCGGGCACGCATGGGCATCGTGGCTGCCGGCAAGGCCTGGCTGGACACGCGTCAGGCCCTGGCCAATCTGGGCATTGACGATGCCGCCTGCATTCAGGTGGGCATACGTCTCATCAAGATGGGCTGTGTCTGGCCAGTGCCCACGGAAGGCATCCATACTTTTGCTGCAGGGCTGGATACCCTGCTCATCATCGAAGAAAAACGTCCGCTTCTGGAGACGGCTTTCAAAGAGGCGCTGTACCCGTGGCCCGACCATGAGCGCCCTCGCGTGCTGGGCAAGCAAAACGTGGCTGGCTACCCTGTTGCCTTGCCTTCAGATGGCCAGCTATCTGCCGAGCTGATCGCCCCCGTCATTGCCCAGGCGCTGGATACGCACGACATGGCTCCACCGCTGGCGAGTCGCATCCACGCGCATCTTGAGCAGATCAAGGCCAGACAGCACGCTCATGCCGGCACCCCTGCCGAGCCCGGTCGCCTGCCGTGGTTCTGCTCGGGCTGCCCGCACAACACCTCCACACGCGTACCCGAAGGCTCACGCACCATGGCCGGCATTGGCTGCCACTTCATGGCAACCTGGATGGACCGCAACGCAGAAACCTTCAGTCAGATGGGAGGCGAAGGCGCCGCCTGGATCGGCCAGCAGCCCTTCACGACCGAAAACCATGTCTTTGCCAACCTGGGTGATGGCACGTACTTTCATTCAGGTGTGCTCGCCATACGGGCCAGCATCGCCGCCAAGGTCAATATCACCTACAAGATCCTCTATAACGATGCCGTTGCCATGACAGGCGGACAGCCGGTGGATGGTGTACTGACCGTTCCCCAACTGGTGTCGCAGATGCATGCCGAAGGGGCCCGGAAAATTGTGGTTGTCACGGATGATCTCCAGCCCTACCGCCAGGTCAGGCTCACAGGTTCCGCAGCCGTGCATCATCGCGACGAACTTGATCGCATCCAGCGCGAGCTGCGCGACACCCCGGGCACCACCATCCTGATCTACGATCAGACCTGCGCCACCGAGAAGCGGCGCCGACGCAAGCGCGGCACCTACCCGGACCCGGCCCGCCGCATCTTCATCAATCCATCCGTGTGCGAGGGTTGCGGTGACTGCTCGGTAAAATCCAACTGCCTGTCGGTCGAGCCCCTGGAGACACTGCGCGGCACCAAGCGCCAGATCAATCAATCTACCTGCAACAAGGATTTTTCTTGCATCAAGGGGTTTTGCCCCAGTTTTGTCATGGCCGAAGGGGCGCAACTGCGTTCACCCGATCCCCGGCCTGATGATCACACGCCTGCACCACAGCAACCCTTGCCCACACCGGCACTCCCTTCCATTGACGATACCTTTGGTATTCTGATCACGGGCGTGGGCGGCACAGGTGTTGTCACGCTGGGCAGCGTGCTGGGCATGGCCGCGCATCTGGAGGGCAAGGCCGTCTCGGTACTCGACATGGCCGGGCTGGCTCAAAAAGGAGGCGCCGTCTTCAGCCATGTAAAGATGGCAGACGCACCGGCCAGGTTGCACGCTACACGCATATCGGCGGGCCAGGCCAATCTGGTCCTGGGCTGCGACAGCCTGGTCACCGCCGGCCGGAATGCCACCGAACTCATGCGGCCCGAGCACACCCACGCTGTGGTCAACAGTGCCAAAACGCCCACTGCAGCCATGATAGGCGATGCCAAATGGGCTTTCCCGGTGCAGCGTTCGCAACAGGCAATCCGCAAGGCCACGAGCCCAGACCACGCTTCCTTCCTGGATGCCAGTGCGCTGGCCAGGGCATGGCTGGGTGACAGCATTTACGCCAATCCCCTGCTGCTTGGCTTCGCCTGGCAGCGGGGTCAACTGCCCCTGGCCCATGCCAGCCTGATGCGCGCCATTGAACTCAATGGCGTGAAGGTAGAAGAGAACCTGCAGGCATTTGCATGGGGACGCCGACTCGCCTGCCAGCCCGAGCTGGCAGACATCACTCTGCAGACCGATGCGCGAACGGATGATGCGGATGCGTCCCAGCTATCTTCCGCAACGCTTGACGACCTCATTGCCCATCACAGCCAGTGGCTCACCGACTACCAGGACGCCTCCTATGCCAAACGCTATACCGACGCAGTGGCACGCATACGGACCACTGAATCGGCACTGGCCGCTGATGATTCCTTGAAACTGACACGGGCCGTGGCGGCCAATCTGGCCAAACTCATGGCATATAAAGATGAATACGAGGTGGCCAGGCTCTACACCGAGCCTGCCTTCCTGGATGCGCTTCGAGCCCAGTTTGATGGCGAGCCCGGCAAGGACTATCAACTGAATTTCTATCTGGCACCCCCCATGCTGGCACAGCGCGACACCAACGGAGAACTGGTCAAACGACGTTTTGGCCCTCGTACCATGCATGCATTCAAGATACTTGCCCGGCTCAAGGGCCTGAGAGGAACCATGTTTGACCCTTTTGGCAAGACAGCCGAGAGACGCCAGGAGCGCGCCCTGATTCAGGCCTACTTTGCCATGCTCGACGAGTTTTCCAGCACTCTGACCGCTGACCGGCTTGAAACGGCCATCACACTGGCCAGTCTGCCGGATTCCATCCGTGGGTTTGGTCACGTCAAGGAGAAAAACCTGCAGGCTGCACAAGCACGCTACCGTCTCCTCATGGAGCAATACCACCACGCCGCTGCGCCGGCACAAGCGGTCGCGTAACCAACGGAGCAAGCGTCATGGAATGGCTGCTGGACCTTAACGTCTGGGCAGGTCTGATCACCCTGGTGACTCTTGAGGTCATCCTGGGAATAGACAACCTCGCCTTCATCACCATTCTGACAAACCGGTTGCCGGCATCACAGCACGAAAAGGCCCGTGTCGCTGGCCTGGGGCTGGCGCTCGCCATGCGACTGGTCATCCTGGGCGCGATGGTATGGGTATTTACGCTGAACACACCGTGGCTGACCCTTGGCAAGCTGGCCTTTACCGGTCGTGACATCGTGCTTATCGCGGGGGGGTTTCTTCTGGTGCTCAAAAGCACCATCGAGCTTCACGAACGCATGGAGGGGCAGAGCCGCCTGCAATCCGGCCTGCGTCCGCATTCCGGGCTATGGGTCATCGTGATCCAGATCATTGTCCTCAATGCGCTGTTTTCCCTGGATTCCGTCATCATGGCCATTGGCATGGTCGAGCGTCTGGAAGTCATGGTGGCCGCCATCACACTGGCAGTCATCATCATGCTGGTTGCATCAGAACCCTTGACCCGCTTTGTCACGGGCCGACCGACCATCATCATCTTGTGCCTGGGGTTCTTGCTGATGGTCGGCTTCAGCCTGATTGTCCAGGGATTCGGCTATGCAGTTCCCAAAGGCTACTTGTACGCAGCCATGGTGTTCTCCATTGCCATCGAAACCCTCAACCAGGTCTCACGACGCAACATCAAGGAACTCGAGGCCCGTCGCCCCATGCGCGAACGCACCGCCGAAGGGATACTGCGTATGCTGGGCAAGCGTCCCATCGACACTTCCCAGGAAACACGTCCTGCGCATCAAACTACTGATACCCTTGTAGACGAGCAGCCCTTCGGCATTGAAGAGCGCAACATGGTCAGTGGCGTGCTGCGGCTGGCCGAGCGCAGCATTCATTCGATCATGACACCTCGTGCCGATATTTCCTGGATCAATCTGGACGATGACTGCGAAACCATCCGGCAGCAGGTCAGCACCACGCCTCATGGATTCTTCCTGGTCTGCCGGCATAGCCTGGACAACATTATCGGTATCGGCCGGGCCAAGGACATCATGGCTGACATCCTTCAGCACAAGCGTATCCAGGACGCCACCGTGCGCTCACCCATACTGGTGCACGAAACCATTGCACCCCTGGAGCTCATGGAAACGCTGAGGGCGGCCCATGGCCAGCTGGTTGTTGTCGTCGACGAGTTTGGTGCCGTCGAGGGACTGGTCACGCCCATGGACCTGTTTGAAGCCATCGCCGGTGACTTTCCTGATGAAGATGAAACCGCCGATATCATTGCCAGTGGCACGGATCGCTGGATGGTGGATGGCAGTACCGACCTGCTGCATCTGGAACAAACCCTGAATGTATCCGGCCTTCAGGATCCCGATGATGACTACAGCACGCTGGCCGGCTTTCTGCTGCAGCAGTTTGGTCGTCTGCCTCAGGCCGGAGACCATCTGACGTTCCCGAGCGCTGGCACCACGCTCCGGCTGGAAGTGCGTGAAATGGATGGACGTCGCATTGCCAAAGTTCTCATTGCGCGCCAAGCCACTGCCGCACCTGAGGCCGAGCGCTGAATCTCGACCTCAACCCCACAACCACAAGCACATTGATGTCGCACCTACGCGTTTCTTTTGTCTTGACGCACAAACCCTTGAAACCATGTTAGAATGTTTGACTTTCCAGTCGGGGCGTGGCGCAGTCCGGTAGCGCATCTGGTTTGGGACCAGAGGGTCGCATGTTCGAATCATGTCGCCCCGACCAATTTCTTGCATGTCTTTTGGCATCGCCTCATCCCAGTCCCCCATGGCGGTCTGTCCTCTCGCATATAACCAGGCAACGCATGCACGGGTTATCGACGGTCACCTCTCTTCAACAGCAGCTCCGACAGGGACGCGTCACCTCTGAATATCTGGTGCGCCAGGCACTGGACCAGATCGCGGATACAACCGGCCAGGGCAAATTCGCCTTCATCCGGGTATTTGCCGACCAGGCGATCGAACAGGCACGCCTGTCGGATGCCGGGCGACGCGCTGGACACGTACGCTCTGCCATTGAGGGTCTGCCCGTTTCCGTCAAGGATGCCTTTGACGTGGCGGGCCTTCCTACCACAGCCGGCTCTACCGTGCTGGCCGATCAGCCCGCAGCCCGTGCGCACGCCACGCTCGTCCAGCGCCTGATCGACGCAGGGGGTATTCTCGTTGGCCGGACTAACATGTCCGAGTTTGCCTTTTCGGGCGTGGGCATCAATCCGCACTATGGTTCGCCCAGCTGCCCGTGGGACCGCCAGACCGGCCGGATTGCAGGCGGGTCCTCTTCCGGAGCTGGCGTGGCCGTTGCCGATGGCATGTCGGTCATTTCATTGGGGACGGATACCGGCGGCTCGGTTCGCATTCCCGCGGCGTTCTGCGGCGTAACCGGATTCAAGCCAACTGCCAGGCGGCTGCCTGCCCAAGGCATGGTTCCACTATCCACCAGCCTGGACTCTTCCGGTCCGCTGGCACCCTCGGTCGCCTGTTGCGCAGTCGCAGACGCCATTCTGTCCGGCAGGCCCCAGGATACCCCGTCCGAAATCCCGTCACTGGACGGCCTGAGATTGGCTGTACCGGCTTGTGCACTGGCTGATCATGTCGAGTCCTATGTACAGTCGACTTTCCAGCATGCACTGGACGTGCTGGCGTCCGCCGGCGCGCATATTGAGATCATTGATCTCCCGGAATTCAACCAGCATGCGTACATCAACCGTCATGGCGGGCTGGCGGCACCCGAAGCCTGGCACTGGCATCAGCCCTTTTTTGCAGACCACGAAAAGGCATATGACCCGCGCGTGGTCACCCGGCTTCTGTGCGGTCGCGACATGCAGGCACATGATTACATTGATGTACTGCGCGCCCGTGAGCGCTGGATTGCCGCCGTCGAAAGACAGCTGCAGTGGCACGATGCCTTGCTCATGCCGACAGCGCCGATTCTTCCGCCCCCCATCAGCCAGCTGAGCGCCTGCGATGATGCCTATTTCCCCAGCCATGGCGCCATTTTGCGCCACACCAGCTTGATCAATTTTCTTGATGGCTGTGCGCTGTCCATCCCGTGCCACGAACCCGGCCAGCCACCAGTCGGTCTGATGATTGCCGGGCCCTCACTAAGCGACGCACGCGTTCTGGCCATCGGACAGGCCATTGAACAACAGCTGCAGGCACAGTCACCCTGATCGCCATGCAGGATATTCTGCCCATGGGGCGCAACATTCGTTAATATATTGATTATCAGAGCCGCTCTACCGGCGCGATGTTTACCGCTAATCTACCGAGGTACGTATGCAAGCATTTACTGACAACCAGGATGTTGTCCATTTTATTCAAGGCCAGAAAACAGCCGGTACCGGTTCACAAAAACAACCCGTCTACAACCCTGCAACGGGTGAGGTAGCGCGCCAGCTGGTGCTGGGCACCACTGAAGACGTCAGCAACGCCGTTGCCAGCGCCAAGGCTGCCGCTGCCGAGTGGGGAAACACGCCGCCACTGCGACGTGCGCGCATCATCTTCAAGTTTCTTGAACTCATGCACAAGCACACCGATGATCTGGCAGCCATTCTTACCGCCGAACACGGCAAGGTTTTCAGCGATGCCCAAGGTGAAGTGGCCCGCGGCATTGATGTCATCGAGTTTGCCTGCGGCATCCCGCAGCTTCTCAAGGGCGACTATACCGAACAGGTCGCCAACGGGCTGGACAACTGGACCGTGCGCCAGCCCCTGGGTGTCGTCGCCGGTATTACCCCCTTCAACTTCCCGGTCATGGTGCCCTGCTGGATGTTCCCCATGGCCATCGCAGCTGGCAACAGCTTCATCCTCAAACCCAGCGAGCGCGATCCCTCGGCACCAGTCTTCATGGCTGAGCTGCTCAAGCAGGCAGGCTTGCCCGATGGCGTCTTCAACGTTGTCCATGGTGACAAGGTCACGGTCGATGCCCTGATCGAACACCCTGATGTGGCCGCCCTCAGCTTTGTGGGCTCCACCCCCATCGCCAAATACATCTACGAGCGTGGCGCGCATTTTGGCAAACGGGTACAGGCACTGGGTGGCGCCAAAAACCACTTGGTCGTCATGCCCGATGCCGACGTTGATCAGGCCGTTGACGCCTTGGTCGGGGCGGGCTTTGGTGCGGCTGGCGAGCGTTGCATGGCTATTTCCGTAGCTGTTCTGGTGGGTGATGTCGCTGACAAAATCGTTCCCCGCCTGGCCGAGCGCGTCAAGGCCCTCAAGGTCGGCAATGGCATGGATGCCAGTTCCGAAATGGGCCCCATCATCACCGCCGAAGCGGTCGAGCGTATCGAAGGCTACATCCAGAGTGGTGTGGACGAAGGCGCTACCCTGGTGGTCGATGGTCGTGGCCTGACCGTGTCCGGTCACGAAAATGGCTTCTTCACGGGTGGCACCCTGTTTGACCATGTCACCCCTGAAATGCGCATCCACAAAGAAGAAATCTTCGGGCCGGTCCTGGCATGCGTTCGCGTGGAAGACTTCGGCGAGGCAGTCGACGTCATCAATAACCACAACTACGGCAATGGCGTGTCGTGCTACACCAGTGATGGCAACATTGCCCGCGAATTCGGACGTCGCATCCAGGTGGGCATGGTCGGCATCAACGTACCCATTCCGGTGCCCATGGCCTGGCACGGCTTTGGTGGCTGGAAAGACAGCCTCTTTGGTGATACCCACGCCTACGGAGAAGAAGGCGTTCGCTTCTACACCAAGCAGAAATCGATTATGCAGCGCTGGCCGGCCAGCATTGCAAAAGGGGCCGAATTTGCCATGCCAACGGCAAAATAACCTGCCCTCTTCAGGCAAAAGGCGCAGTCTTATGGCTGCGCCTTTTTTATGGGTGCCTGATGTGTTTGAGCCATGGGCGTTTGCTGGTTCAAGCGCAATGGCTCACGCTGCCTATACGCGATGGTTCACTGTTCTTCTGTCCACAGATACAGGCCATCCACCCAGCTTCTGGCGGGCAGGCCCAAGCTGCTTTCGACCTCTTCAGCCCGCTGGTAAAGACTGGAAAAATCCAGCTTTGGTGAAGCCTTGAATCCAATCACGACAATATTGCTGTCGTGAACAACCGGCAGCCAAGCCACACCCTCAAATATGGACTCCAGACGCCTGATGTAAATATAGTGATCGGGATAATCACAAAAGATGTTGACGACCATCATGCCGGTATCCGTGAGGGTGGCCGCACAATCCCGATAAAATGCACGTGACCCGCGTGCCGGCCCGTTGGACACCGCATCGTAGAGATCTACCTGCAGGATGTCAAAGCGGCCGTGGTTATCTGTCTGGGCAACAAAATCCGAGGCATCGGTCTCTACCAGTGTCATTTTGTCGTGCCGTTCAGGAAGCAGGAATTGTTCGTGACACATCTGGATGACGTCCGGACTGATCTCTACCGCCGTGACGTCGGCCCGAGGATAGTGCCTGAGACAGAACCGGGTCAGGGTGCCTGCACCCAGTCCCAGCTGACAGATGCTGTCTGGTGCCGACATGAATAATGTCCACAGCATCATCTGCTGAACGTACTCGATTTCTATGTCATCGGGTGCGCTCAGACGCATGGCACCCTGTATCCAGGGGGAATTGAACTGCAATGTGCGGACGCCATCAATATCGCGAACACGAATCTTATAATCCTGGTTGCGTACAGGCGTGAGGGAGTCGGCCAGATAACGAACGATGTTTCCCAGCCGATAGCGATCATGATCGGGCATGATGCATCCCGCCTGCGCAACTGCCTGCTTGGCCAAACCGCCACCAACAGAAAGAGGGCTTTACTTCTATAATGCTCATTTGTGGATCAGGCGATAACCTGTTCATATACAACTCATCAAGATCGAAGGGATTCTATGTCTTCAAGCACACTGGATGATTTTGGCAAGCTGGTCTTGCGCGTTGCCGTGGGTGGCATGCTGATCATGCATGGCATCGGCAAGCTGATTGGCGGCATCGGCGGCATTGAAAACATGGTGATCGGAGCCGGCATGCCGGCCTTCTTTGCCTGGGCAGTATACATTGGCGAAGTGATTGCCCCTGCCCTGATGATTCTAGGTTATTATGCGCGCCTTGGGGGTATCATTGGTGCCCTCAACATGCTGGTCGCCATTGCACTTGCGCACAGCAATCAGATATTTTCAGTGGGGTCCATGGGTGGCTGGGCCATTGAGCTGCAGGGTCTTTTCCTGTTTGGCTGCGTCTCGGTTGCCCTGCTGGGAGCTGGTCGTTACAGCGTAGCCGGCAAGCACGGCAGCTGGAACTGAACCCCACGCTGGCAGGGCACAGTGCCCTGCCGGCCGCCATGCAATCAACCAAAGCGGCCGGTAATGTAGTCTTCGGTTTCTTTGCGGGTGGGATTGATGAACAGCTGCCCGGTAGGTCCGAACTCCATGAGCTCACCCATGTACATGTATGCCGTGTAATCCGAGCATCTCGCCGCCTGCTGCATGTTATGCGTGACAATCACTACCGTGTAGTCTGACTTCAGCTCGGCAATCAACTCTTCAATGCGGGCCGTGGATATCGGATCCAGTGCTGAACAGGGTTCGTCCAGAAGGATTACCTCTGGCTTGATGGCCACGCCCCGGGCAATACACAGACGCTGTTGCTGCCCACCCGACAGCCCGTTGCCGCTTTTATTCAATTTGTCCTTGACCTCCGACCACAAGGCCGCCTTGGTCAGGGCCCATTCCACCCGCTCGTCCATTTCTCCCTTGCTCAGATTTTCGTACAGGCGCACACCAAATGCAATGTTGTCGTAGATGCTCATGGGAAAGGGTGTGGGCTTCTGAAACACCATGCCGACACGCGCCCGTATCAGTGACACATCGGTTTTGGAGGTCAGCAGGTTCTCGCCATCCATGAGGATTTCTCCTTCTGCACGCTGACCCGGATACAGTTCAAACATCCGGTTGAACGTGCGCAGCAAGGTGGATTTCCCGCATCCTGAGGGCCCGATGAATGCGGTGACCCGGTTTTCCTTGATGTCCATGTTGACATCGTGAATGGCCTGGAAATCACCGTAAAAGAAGTTGAGATCACGGATCTTCAGCTTGGTGGGA
>DATGUI010000212.1:0-3617 GCA_035301405.1 Burkholderiaceae bacterium | reverse complement strand
CGAGCAGCATGAGTGCGCCCCATGCGCCGTCATGCTTCTGGTTGTAGAGCGACCGCTGAATATAGATACGCAAAAGATGGCGATTGGGCAATTGGGTCAAGGCATCGTGATATGTCAGCCAGTTGATTTGCGCCTGCGCCTGGCCCAACGTCTGCGCCCGCCGCCGCATCAACATTACCGTGAGCAGCACCAGGGCAAAGGTCAGTACCACGCCAGCGCTGCCCACCCACCAGGACACACGATCCAGCGAACCGGGCAACAGGCTGATGGCCGGTCTGAAATGCAGTTCCCAGCGACGGCCCAGCACATCAATGGTGCGAGTTTGAGGGGTCAGACGGCCCCCGTCAGACCGGAAGTTGTCGCTGGCGTAGGCAGCAAGCAGAAGAGAGTCGGTCTTGACCGCACTTTCGGGCTGCAGTGTCAGGCCAGTGTCCAGCATGCGTACGGCCAAATCTTGCAAGGCACCCGCTTCGTTGAGTGCCCCCAGCATGGCATCCACGTCAATGACGGCCCCCACGGTACCCACGAAACTCGTATGCGTGTTGCCCGCCAGGCGGGTATCGGGTGTCCATCGATACACCGGCATGCGCAGCACGATGGCGCCAGTGCTGCGCTTTTGCTTCAGGTCAAATGGCGCTGTGATAGCTGGCAAACCCGTATTCCGGGCCGCAAGCAACGCCTCCATGTTGGCCTCCTGTTCAGAAATGTCCATACCGCGGATACCCTCGTTGCCTTTTTCCGGCCACAGATACTCGATGACATGGCGATCCGGATCACCTGATTGCCCCGGATGCCATCGGACAAATCGGACGTTGATGATTTCGGGATAGCGCTTGATGACATTGTGTATGGCTGCAATACGCTCGAATTCGTTGCGACTGAGCGACGGATTGGCCATGAACAAATCACGCAGGTTTGCGACAATTTCCGTATAAAGATTGACGCGCTTGCCAATGGCATCTGTACTGATTCGGACTTCCTCAGCAAACCGCAGCGCTCCTTTGTTATAGTCGGTAGTGCGCTGTTGAAAGACGATCAGAAATGTCAGGGCAAGGCCTATAATGGCCACGACTGCAGCGGCAGCAATATCAGATCCATGGCGAACTGACGGAACGTGCATCCCCGACCTCAGAATAGATTGCTGCTATCTTAGCGTAAACGAAGATTACTGCGGGACATCCCGACAAAATGAGGACAGGCACACGGCAGGCAACTTCTGCGGAAATCATTGTCAGCCCCGGTAAAATATTTTATATATAACGTCGGAAAATGAATTTTTTAAGAAGGTTTGTCGGGTTACCACCGCACAGGAGGAACAATTGAAAAAATCACCATTAACCTTTGTCGACTATCCACAGCAGCCCCATGGCGGCGTACTGGTGGATCAGGTCGTTGCAGACGACAAGAAAGAACAGGAAATCCAGCGGGCCCGCAACCTGCCTTCCATTCGTGTTGACCTTGAAGCAGTGATCACCATTGAAATGATCGCTACCGGCGTGCTCTCGCCCAACACCGGCTTCATGAATCAGGACGACTATCAGTCCGTTCTGGACAAGGGTCGCCTCACGGACGGTACCGTCTGGCCCGTACCCCTGAGCTTTGCACCCAGCGGCGAGCGTAACAATGGCATCATCGCCGACCTGTCGGTTGGCGACGAGGTCGCGCTGGTTGATCATCGTGACGAACCCGTCGCCATCCTGAAAATCGAAGACCGCTTTGCCTACGACAAGGAGCAACGCGCCGCCAAGCTGTTTGGCACCACTGATCGCAGTCATCCGGGCGTGGATTCCATCTTTCGGCGCATGGGCGATGTCTCGCTGGGCGGACCGCTTACGCTTCTGCAAAGAGCCGACTGGGGCCCGTTTGAAAAACTGCGGCGCTCCCCGCTCGACACCTGGAACCTGTTCTACAACGAGATGGAATTCAAGTCGGTAGCCGGTTTCATTACCGGCGCCAACCCGCTGCATCGCGGTCATGAATACATTCACCGCAATGCACTGGAAGAAATCGACGGACTGTTCCTGCAGCCTCTGGTAGAAATGGCCAAACGCGAATACGTTCGCCACGAATATCGCATGCTCTCTTACCGCAGCGTGCTGGAGAACTACTACCCCAAAGAGCGCGCCATTCTCTCGCCATTACGGGTAACATATATTTTTGCCGGGCCTAGAGAAACCATCCTGCACGCGCTCATCATGAAAAACTACGGGTGTACCCATGCACTCATCGGGCGTGACCACGCGGGCATTGGAAGCTTCTACAGCAAGTACGCCAGCCACACCATTTTTGACGAATTCCCACCCGAGGAACTGGGCATTGACGTCCGCCTCTTCCACGAGGTCTTCTACTGCACGCGTTGTTCCAGCCACGCCACCACTGAAACCTGTCCTCACGACCAGCGCTTCCGCCTGAACATCTCGGGGACCGGCATCCGCGAAATGCTGCGCCACGGTCTGCTGCCGCCGAAAGAAGTCGTGCGGCCCGAGTCGGCCCGCATTGCCATGCAGGGCGTGCAACCCAAGGGGCTGGACGAACAGGGGCATGGCACACTGCCTGTCGGCAAAGTCATCCAAAGCATGTTCCCGTATTACACCAATCATGCCCGTCTGGGTGGTGCCGAGCGCTCGCAGACTCTTGCAGCCGAAACGCTCACCATCCGGGACCTGGAAGTCGCCACCATGGACGCCCGCCTCAATGCCAGTCGTGTCTACGAAGACATCTACGGCGAATACAGCCGGTTGGGCGACCACAATCAGCATGTCCAGCCCGCCTGGATCACCGACGCGCACAGCGCCCTGCAGGCACAACAGAAAATGGTTATTTCCGACCTGAAGGAAAAAGTCAGCGAAGCGCCTGAGCAGGCGTCTGATGAGTTCATGTATCAGGACAAGGAAGAAGCCCAACGCGAGCTCAAGGCCGCTGAAAAGCTGTACGAGCAGATTCCGGCGGTCGTGGGTGCCAATGAGCGCGCTGAACAGGTCTGGAACCCGCTGCCTTACAAGCGCTACCGGCCAGAAGAAAGCTGATTCCCTGGTTGGCTCACCAGGTGGTTGGGGCGTGTTTCAAGCAGGCACTGCCCTACCCGCCGCAGTTACAACGATCCGTTCCTTTTCCACACTACCCTGAAGCCCCATTCGTCATCACGATGGGTCTTTGGGGTATTGCCGACGACCGCCCGGTTCATCGGTCTCATTGCAATTAAAATGATACGTGCCAACGGGTGCACCAGGTAGTGTCAGCAGCACAAGTCGGATTGTGCAGGCATCGTGCTCACCAAGCGTCATTGAAAATTGTGTCAAGACTGTGGGTTGGCCGGCGGGTACATTTACCCTGCCGCCTTGACTCAGGCGCGCCGACCCGGCGGGGCCTTGTTTGCTGGTTGTCAAGCGGTACGAGAGTTCTTGCACCTGCGGGCTTTCGACATACGCAACCATCGTAACCGGCTGTGAATCGGGAATCGTGTCCAGCCAAACCTGCAAATCCAGATCTGCTGCCAGCATGATGTGCTCCCCTTGTGTCCGCGTCAGGTGCCAGCACAGGCTGCCACCGGGGCAGCCCGTGCCGGACCAGATATGAATGGCCGGATGCTGGCCAGCCAGATCAATAAGCGCTGGTCT
>DATGUI010000211.1:0-4641 GCA_035301405.1 Burkholderiaceae bacterium | reverse complement strand
CTCTTCGTCGTAACTGAGTGCGAGATGGATGGGCCGCTGCAGGTCTTTCTGCAACCATGCAGGCACCATGGCCAGGGCAGTGGCGATAAAGCCCTTCATGTCGCAGGTGCCTCGTCCGTATAGTCGGCCCTGCCGTTCGGTGAGCGTGAACGGGTCGGATGACCAAGGCTGGTTGTCGACGGGGACGACATCCGTGTGGCCGGACAGCACCACGCCGCCTTCCCGGGACGGGCCCACGGTGGCAAGCAGGCTGGCTTTGGTGCGCTCCGCGTTGTGGATGAGCGTGCTGGCAATGCCGTGTTCCGCCAGATAGCCTTGTATTTCGTCTATCAGTGCGAGGTTAGAATGACGCGATACCGTATCGTGTCCAACGAGACGAGCGATCATGTCGTGTGATTGCGGGGTCATTTGTGCTCTCCTTGCCAGACGGAGATAGTAATCAGCGGGTTGTGACGGGTCAATGCGCTGTGCCTTTACAATGGTGTGCATTGTATTTGTCAACCCAAGGGTGGAGTGCTTCAACCATAGACGTTATGGCCTTGAAACAAGAAAAGAACGAGTTCATCAGCTGGGCAACGACTGGAGGTGGCCTGACGCTGGCAATCAGGGGTCGCTGGGTACTGGCAAACTATGCAGAATTGCAGGCTGCCATGGACCCGTGCAGACAGCTCATTGCGCAGTCTGCGGTTACCCAGGTTGATGCATCGGATCTGCGGGCACTGGATACCGTGGGTTCACAGTGCCTGGTCGAACTGCTGGGAGACGAGGCCACAGTACTGTTGGCCGATGAGCACGCTGCGCTGGGTGATGAGCGTCGCGAACTGCTCGAGACGGTTGCCCAAGCCATGCAGAGCCTGTCGGGTGAGCCGCCTGCCAGGCCTGCATCGGGTCTGACGCGTTTTTTTGCCGATATCGGTCTGGCCCTTGCCCGCTTCTGGCAGCAGTTTGTCAGCCTGCTCGCGTTCTCTGGCATGACGCTGCAAGCGTTGGTCTTCAATGTGTTTCGTCCACGCACATGGCGAGTGACTGCCATCGTGGCCCAGATACACGAGACGGGCCTGCATGCCGTTCCCATTATTGCGTTGCTGACCTTTCTCGTGGGGGCCGTGGTGGCTTTTCTGGGCGCCACCATTTTGCGGGACTTTGGCGCCACGTCGTATACCGTCAATCTGGTGGGGTTTTCCTTCTTACGCGAATTTGCCGTGCTGCTTACCGCCATCCTGATGGCCGGCCGCACGGCCAGCGCCTTCACGGCGCAGATTGGCTCCATGAAAGTCAACGAAGAGCTTGACGCCATCCGTGTCCAGGGGCTGAGTCCCATGGAGTTGCTGGTGCTGCCACGCGTGCTGGCCATGCAGGTCTCCCTGCCCATTCTCACCTTTGTGGGGATGATATCCGGCATCGTCGGCGGCATGATGGTATGCGCCTTTTCCCTGGATATTCCGCCTGCCCGCTTTCTGGACATGTTTGTCGATGAAGTGCCCTTTCGCCACTTTCTGCTGGGCATGGTGAAGGCGCCCATTTTTGCGTTTCTGATCACGGTCATTGGCTGTCTGCAGGGGTTTCGTGTAAGTGGCAGTGCGCAATCCGTGGGTGAGCACACCACGTCTGCCGTGGTGCATTCCATTTTTGTGGTCATTGTGCTGGATGCCCTGGCCGCCCTTTATTACATGGAGATGGGATGGTGACAGAGCATACGGCTTCTGCTTCGGACACCCCCATCGAGGTTCGTGGGCTGCGCAATCAGTTTGGCTCTCATGTGGTGCACGACAACCTGGACCTGACTGTCTACCGGGGTGAAATTCTTGGTGTGGTGGGCGGTTCCGGAACAGGCAAGTCCGTGCTGCTGCGATCCATTGTCGGCCTGCAGCGCCCGACTGCGGGCGAAGTGACCGTATTTGGCCGCAATCTGCTGGCCATGGACTCGGCTGAACGCTCGCAAATGGAACGGCGTTTTGGCGTACTGTTTCAGGCCGGTGCGCTATTTTCTTCCCTGACGGTGATTGAAAACATTGCCCTGCCTTTGATCGAACACAGCAAGCTGAGCCGGCCGGATGCCGAGCGCATTGCAGGCATGAAGCTGGCACTGGCCGGCCTGCCTGAAAACGCAGGCCCCAAGCTGCCCTCCGAACTGTCGGGTGGCATGATCAAGCGTGCTGCCCTGGCGCGCGCACTGGCACTGGATCCCGATATCCTGTTTCTTGATGAGCCCACGGCCGGGCTGGATCCGGTCAGTGCGGCTGCGTTTGATCGCCTGTTGCTGACGCTTTGCGGTGCCATGGGTTTTACCGTTTTTCTCGTCACACACGACCTCGATACGCTGTATGCCATTTGCGACAGGGTGGCTGTGCTGGCGGAAAAGAAAGTGCTCGTTACCGATACGCTGGAGCAGGTTCAGCGGTACGATAATGCCTGGATACAGGAATACTTTGGTGGGCCACGAGGTCGGGCTGCGCTTGCTGCCCGCGATGCACGCAAAGGAACAACGTAATGGAACCACGCGCTCATCATGTTCTGATTGGCATCTTTACCCTGGTGGCATGCACCGCCATGGTAGTGTTTTCTCTCTGGCTGTCGCGCGCCCACCAGCAAGGGCGTGTGGACCACTATCGGGTCACCTTTCAGGAAGCCGTGCGCGGGCTGGCCAAGGGCAGTGCCGTGCTCTACAACGGCATTCGCATTGGCGAGGTCGACGACATGCACCTGGATACGGCTGACTTGCGTCAGGCGCATGTTCGCATTGCCATTGATGCCGATATCCCCATCCGTACCGATACTCAGGCCCGGCTGGTCATGACCGGCGTCACGGGCGCATCGGTCATTGAGCTCTCAGGCGGCTCGCCGCTGAGCCCGCTGCTGGCCGAGAGCTACAAGGGGGATGGCGACCCCGAGATCCTGGCTGTGCCATCTCCATTGAGTGCGTTGCTGGCGGGCGGGGACAACCTGGTGACCAATATCAGCGAACTGGCCATGAATGCCAACAATCTGGTCTCGTCCGAAAATATCCGGCATGTCAGCCGGATCCTGGCGCATGTCGATACCTTTACAGGCACCATGGCTGATAGCAGTCAGGATCTGGCGGATGTCGTTTCCCAGATTGCGGCGCTGAGCAACACCCTATCGGGGGCGGCGGACAAGGCTGGCAGACTGATGGACTCGGCCGGAAAACTGGTATCCGAGCAGGGCAGCGCAGTGCTGGAGCAGGCCGGGAAAGCACTGTCGTCGCTGGAAGATACCAGTGCATCGCTGGCCGAGCTGATCCGCAACAGCGAGGAGTCCGTGGTGTCCGGCACGCGTGGCCTGAATGAGCTCGGACCGGTATTGCAGGCGCTGCGCCGCACGTTGCAAAGTGTGCAAGAGGTGGTTCGCAAGCTCGATGACAACCCCGGTGCCTATCTGTTTGGTGGTGATTCTATCCAGGAGTTTGAGCCATGATCATGCGCCTTTTGGCCCTGCTTGTCGTCGCTGGCCTGACCGGATGTTCCGTTCTTCCGACATCCGAGCCAAAAGACCTCTACACCATTCCTGCGGCATCCGTCTCATTGGCTGATGCGCTGGCCAGCGACGCTGAAACCGCAAGGGCATCCAGCCTGGCTGACCGTTCCTTGCGGGTTCGGACCCCTCATGCCGATCGCCTGACTGCCAGCCAGCGCATGCTGGTCCACCCCGGCGAGGGGCAGTTGCAAGCCTATAAAGATGTTCGCTGGGGAGACACACCGCCACGCATGGTGCGTGATTATCTTGTGCGCGCCCTGCGTTCCCACAGCGAAGTGGCGCGTGTCGTCAGCGATGAAAACAGGCTGGATGTAGATGTCGAGCTTGAAACGGATCTGGCCCGCTTTCAGGTTGATTACGTCAATGAACGCCCGGTCGTGCGTATCCAGCTGGATGCCATTCTCATGGACCCGGCGTCGCGCCGCATCATCGCAGGCAAGCGTCTGACCGTATCGCAAGATGTGCGGGGCAAGGAAGTGCCCGAAGTGGTGGTGGCGTTTGGCGAAGCCATGGCCAGGTTGACGGCCGAGCTGATCAACTGGCTGGATCGGCAGAATCCGGCGCACTGACACGTGGGCAAATCGCCTTTGCCGGCCTGCAGGTTGTGTTCAGGGCTGCCGTTGGCAGGGCGACAGCAGTGTGATGTCCCCATCGGTGGGCAACAAGGCGGACAGGGGCTGGCAGGCTCCATCAACACACCACTCGTAATCAGGCGTGTATTCGGATCGGGTCAGCCGCAGTGGGGCATGGGGCCAGGAGTCGGGCTGATATCGGTACCAGCTTCCTTGTCTGACGGCGTCAGGTGGCGGCTCCATGCCGGCTGCCGACCCCTGGATACGCGCTTCTCCTGCCTTCAGCGTGGGCTTGCCGTGTTGCTCGATGACCTCGTAGTCTTCTTCCCAGCGGACTTTTTCAATGGAGTGCTCCCAGGCCAGGGTAAAGTGCTGCACGGGTACGAATACGGGTGGTGCGCCCGCGTCGGCCGCGAGCGCCAGACACACGCCTAGCAGGGCAGCTTTCATGTGGTGGCGGCAGGTGCCGGTTTGCGGCGTGCCTGCCACACATGCCAAAGCAGAAAGATTGCCGTCAGGGCAAAGCCGATCTGGTCGGATGCCGCACTGGCAAAGACCAGGGCTGCAGCCGCCG
>DATGUI010000210.1:0-19301 GCA_035301405.1 Burkholderiaceae bacterium | reverse complement strand
ATGCCAATGCCCGGCTGGGGGAAGGCGATTTCATCGTGGTGGAAGCCGATGAGTCGGACGCCTCCTTTCTGAACCTGCTCCCGGTCATGGCCATCATCACCAACATCGGGTCCGACCACATGGATACTTACGGCCATGATGTGGCCCGGTTGAAGAGCGCTTTCATCGAATTTACCCAGCGTCTCCCTTTCTACGGAAGTGCCATTCTCTGTACGGACGATGCCAACGTCCGAGAAATCGTCCCCTTTGTGTCGCGGCCTATTACGTCGTATGGCATTACCTCTGATGCGCAAATCCAGGCAGTCAATGTCCGGGCGGCGGGCACCCGCATGCACTTTGATGTCCTGCGTGAAGGCGCTGGCGGTGACCTGCCCCGATTGTCCGTGGAGCTAAGTCTGCCCGGCAACCACAATGTCCTGAATGCCCTGGCCGCCATCGCCGTGGCCACGGAGCTTGGAGTCCCGGATGACCGCATCGTTCAGGCACTGAGTACGTTTCATGGAGTGGGGCGTCGTTTTTCCCTGATGGACGATGTAGCCGTGCCCCCTGCCCGGGGCGGAGGCACGTTCACGCTGGTCGACGATTACGCCCATCACCCGGAAGAAATGGTGGCCACACTGGCTGCTGCACGGGGCGCCTGGCCCGATCGCCGGATTATCCTGGCCTTTCAGCCGCACCGCTACACGCGGACCCGCGACTGCTTTGAAGATTTTGTGCGCATTCTCGGGCAGGCCGACGCCGTGTTGCTGACGGATGTCTATGCCGCAGGCGAGGCACCGCTGGTGGCTGCCGACGGTCGCGCGCTGGCTCGGGCCTTGCGTGTGGCGGGCAAGGTCGAGCCCCTGTTTGTGCAAAATATCGACGACCTTCCCCAAGCCATACTGGATTTCGTCATTGATGGGGATGTGGTTGTTCTCATGGGCGCGGGCTCAATAGGACGGGTGCCGATGCAAATAGGAGATCTGACATGACCACGAGATTCGGGCGGGTAGGCGTACTCTATGGCGGCCGGTCGGCAGAGCGTGAGGTATCACTGATGTCAGGAAGCGGCGTGCACGAGGCCCTGCGTAGCAAAGGGGTGGATGCGCATCTTTTCGACATGGGTGAAAAAAGCCTCGCCGAATTGGCTGCGCAAGGCTTCGATCGTGTCTTCATCGCCTTGCACGGACGCTATGGGGAGGACGGCAGCATACAGGGAGCGCTGGAACTGCTGGATATTCCGTATACGGGAAGCGGCATCATGGCGTCCAGCCTTGCCATGGACAAGGTCATGACCAAACAGGTCTGGTTGCAGCACGGTTTGCCCACGCCAGCCAGCATGATGCTGTCGTCCGACAGCGATTGGGCTGCAGTCGTGGCCGAACTGGGCCTGCCCCTGATCGTCAAGCCGGCCCACGAGGGTTCGACATTGGGCCTCACCCGGGTGGAGCGTGCAGAACAGTTGCCCGATGCGTATGCACTGGCCAGCCGCTACGATTCCGCCGTCATGGCCGAACAGTTTATCGATGGCCCCGAACTGACCGTGCCGGTGCTGGGCAGTCGCTCGGCACCACGAGCGTTGCCCGTCATCGAGATCCGGGCACCCGACGGGCATTACGATTTCGAGCACAAATATTATTCGGATGCCACGGAATATCTGTGCCCCGCTCCCGTGGACGAGTCCGTGTCCCGCCTGGTTCGGGAGCTGGCCGAGCAGGCCTATGCTGCCCTCGGGTGTGACGGCTGGGGGCGAGTCGACATCATGCTGGATGGCGATCAGCGACCCTGGTTGCTGGAGTTGAACACATCACCCGGCATGACCAGCCAGTCGCTGGTTCCCATGAGTGCAGCAGCAACAGGCATGAGTTATCCGGATCTGTGCGTGCAAATTCTCTCGCTGGCGTCATGCAAGATTGGCCGACACAAACAGGAGGACGACCGCCGTGCTGGCTGATGCCCGTGTGATCAATCTTGCGGCCAATGTGCTGATCCTGCTGGCAGTGTCTTCCCTGCTGGCCGGGGGGGTGGTCTGGATATCCCAGCGCCCGTATTTTGCCATTACCCGGCTGAGTATTGAGCCGGTTGGCGGCGGCGGTCTGCAGTTTGTTTCGGCAGCCGGGGTGCAGGCGACGCTGGCGGACCGGTTGCGCGGAAACTTCTTTTTTATCAATCTGGAGCACGTGCGGGAACTGATGGAAACCACGCCCTGGGTTCGCAAGGCCCGTGTCAAGCGGGTCTGGCCCAATACCTTGCAGGTGCAGTTAGAGGAACATCAACCGTTGGCATTCTGGAATGAAGATCAGATGTTGAACACGTGGGGCGAGCCGTTTGCCGCCAACCTGGGCGAGTTGCCCGACGACAGGAAATTGCCGCAACTGAATGGGCCTGATGCGTCCGAGAGGCTGGTTGTTCAGCGCTACGCCGAGCTCATTCGCTGGATTGCTCCACTGGAGGTGGATGTGCGCGAGATCACGCTCAGCCCGCGTTATGCCTGGGAGGTACGTTTGAACAACGGTGTTCGACTGGCGCTTGGCCGTGACCCCGCTGCGGATGCTGCTGATCCGCACGGCAGATCCGGCGCCCTGACCTTTGCCTCCCGCATTGAACGTTTTGTGCAGGCCTGGCCTGCCCTGATGGCCCGGCTCGATGGCCGCACACTGGCATCGGCAGATTTGCGTTATCCCAATGGGTTTGCCATTTCACTGGCGCCCGTTTCCAAACAGTAATCAGAGAAACATGACAAGAGATATAAAAGATCTGATCGTGGCACTGGACATCGGCACCAGCAAAGTGGTAGCCGTGGTTGCCGAAATATTGCCCGAGGGCCGTTTCGAAGTGCTGGGGCTGGGGCAGCACGAATCCCAGGGCATGCGCAAGGGCGTGGTCGTCAATATCGAGTCCACTGTGAACTCCATACAGCGTGCACTGGAAGAAGCCGAGTTGATGGCAGACTGCAAGATCCGCGAGGTGTTCACCGGCATCGCGGGCAGCCATATCAGCAGCTTCAATTCCAGCGGCATGGTGGCCGTCAAGGACAAGGAAGTGACCGCGACGGATGTGTCGCGGGCCATCGAGACGGCCAAGGCCATCAATATCCCCAATGATCAGCGCGTGCTGCATGTATTGACGCAGGAGTTCATTGTTGACGCGCAAAATGATATTCGTGAGCCCATCGGCATGAGCGGTCTGCGGCTGGAAGTCCGCGTACATATTGTGACCGGCGCGATCAGCGCTGCACAAAATATCGTGAAGTGCGTGCGGCGCTGCGGGCTGGAAGTCCAGGATCTGATCCTGCAGCCACTGGCCTCCAGCCTGGCCTGCCTGACTCCCGACGAAAAGGAGCTGGGCGTGGTGCTGGTGGATATTGGCGGCGGAACCACAGACATTGCCATTTATACCGGTGGTGCCATCCGGCACACCGCCGTCTTGCCCATAGCGGGCGACCAGATTACCAGCGATATTGCCGCCGCCTTGCGAATTCCGACACCGGATGCGGAAGACATCAAGCTGCGTTACGGCGTGGCACGCGAAGAGATGGCCAGTGCGGACGACCAGTTTGAGGTGGTCGGCCTGGGCGACCGGCCCAGCCGGCAGGTGAGCCGGCAGGCGCTGGGACGTGTCATCGAGATGCGTGTCGAAGAGCTGTTTGCCCTGGTGCAGCAGGTGGTTGACGAGTCGGGTTACCACGACCTGGCCTCATCAGTCGTCCTCACCGGGGGTGTGTCAATGATGCCAGGCCTGGACGAGCTGGTCGAAGATATTTTTGCCACCAAGCCGGTACGGGTAGCCGTACCCATCTATCAGGGCAGCCTGGCCGATGTCATGCGCAATCCGCGTTTTTCCACGGCCATGGGATTGCTTTCGGAAGCCCATCTGCAGCGTGTGCGAGGTGTGAAGGTCGCACAGCAGAAGGGAAGTCTGCGATCCATTCTTGCCCGGATGAAGGAGTGGTTCATGAATTGAGAAAAAGCCAGTTTATTGAATAAAAAGAGGTGGGATGGAGACCCTGTTTTTTTGTTGATTGCTTTGATGTTTCAAGAGGAGCCAGATCATGATGAGCTTTGAAATGCTGGATACCAATGAGAACACAACCGTAATAAAGGTTGTGGGTGTAGGGGGTGCGGGTGGCAATGCCGTCGCGCACATGATTGAATCGGGCGTGGCGGGTGTGGATTTCATCTGCGCCAACACGGATTCGCAGGCGCTTGCCTCCAGTGAGGCGGCCACACAGATTCGGCTGGGACGCAGCGGTCTGGGTGCCGGTGCACGTCCCGAACAGGGCCGTGCTGCTGCCGAGACCGCCAGGGAAGAGATCCGTGCGGCACTCAATGGTGCCAACATGGTCTTTGTCACGGCCGGCATGGGGGGCGGTACGGGCACCGGTGCCGGGCCAGTTGTTGCCGAGGTTGCCAAAGAGCTGGGCATTCTGACGGTTGGCGTGGTGACCAAGCCGTTCGACTTTGAGGGATCACGCCGCATGCGCATGGCAGAAGAAGGCATTGCCGAACTGTCCAAGCATGTGCATTCCCTGATTGTGGTGCTCAATGAAAACCTCTACGACCTGATGGATGAAGATGCCACCCAGGAAGACTGCTTCAAGGCGGCTGATGACGTGCTGCACAACGCCTGCGCGGGCATTGCTGAAATCATCAATGTCGAGGGCAACGTCAACGTGGACTTTGAAGACGTCAAGACCATCATGGGCGAGCCCGGCCAGGCCATGATGGGAACGTCCGTGGCATCGGGTGAAAACCGTGCCCAGGAGGCTGCCGAGAAGGCCATCGCCTGTCCATTGCTTGAAGGTGTCGACCTGCACGGTGCCCGGGGCATTCTTGTCAATGTCACGGCCAGCCGGTCACTCAAGATGCGCGAGACCCGCAAGATCATGGAGACCATACGGGGTTATGCCGCAGAAGACGCAGCCGTCATCTTCGGTACGGCCTACGATGATGAAATGGGTGACGATCTGCGGGTGACCGTTGTCGCCACGGGACTGGGACGGGGCGTATCCCGCCCGGAGCTGGTCCAGAGTCATCAGCCGGCCCAACGCACAGGCACTGATGACATTCCCGTTATTGGCGGACAGGCCGAACAGCAGGGTGGTGCAGAGCCAGCCATGCCAAGCATCATGCGTGACCCGCGTCGTCAGGCGTCGGCACAGGTGCGGGCATTGGAAACGGCCGGTGTCGAACACTACGACATTCCGGCGTTTCTGCGCAAGCAGGCTGACTAGGCCCCTCTTCTCGGTCACTCAGGCAATCAATCCGGCCGGACATCCCGTAAAAAGGGGTGCCTGGCCGGACGCTGCCGGCCCCCTCTGGAAGCATGTTGAAATGACTGGTTGTATAGGCAACTGGAGCTGTCAGGCCATAACAGGGTAAAATGACCCGAAACCGGCAACATGGTCACCAGGCCATCCGCTTGAATATTGCAGTAAAATCATTATGTTATTACAACGCACAATACAAAGAACCATCAGTACCAAGGGCGTAGGCCTGCATTCCGGGCGCCGGGTTGAAATCACCTTGCGTCCTGCTGCGGTGGATACGGGTATTGTGTTTCATCGGGTTGATCTTTCCGAGCCGGTTCATCTGCCCGCCCGGGCAGACCAGGTTGGCAACACGCGTCTGGCCTCGGTCCTGCAACAGGGTGACGTTCGCGTTTCAACAGTCGAACACCTCATGTCGGCACTGGCCGGACTGGGCATTGACAACATCCATGTGGATCTTACTGCCGAAGAAGTCCCCATCATGGATGGCAGTGCAGGGACCTTTGTCTACCTGCTGCGTTCTGCCGGCCTTCAAGAGCAGCCCGCCCCCAAGAAGTTTCTGCGCGTGACCCAACCCGTGGAAGTCAGAGAAGGCACCGGCACAGAAGAAAAATGGGCACGTCTGGAACCTTACGATGGCTTCGCCCTGAGCTTCAGCATTGATTTTCAGCACCCGGCAATTGATTCCACGGCCAACCACGCCGAAATCGATTTTGCCAAAGATTCCTACATCAAGACCATCGCGCGTGCGCGTACTTTCGGGTTTGCGAGCGAGGTCGAGGCCCTGCGTTCTGCCGGCCTGGCCCGTGGCGGTAGTCTTGACAACGCCATCGTGCTTGATGAATACCGTGTCCTGAATACCGATGGCCTGCGCTACGACGACGAATTCGTCAAGCACAAGATTCTCGACGCTATCGGTGATCTGTATCTCATTGGCTACCCGCTGGTTGCACGCTATACCGCCCATAAGTCGGGTCATGACCTCAACAATAAGCTGGCGCGCGCGTTGCTGGCCCAGGAAGGCGCCTGGGAGCTCACCACCTATGCTGCTGATAACGTACCCGAATCCTTTACCTACGACTGGCAGTTTGCCTAGCTGCCCCCATGACGCTGCAGCAGGCGCCTGATGGCGTCGGCCAGCGGACCGGCATCCACGTTGTCCTTCAGGTTGTCAAATGCCTGCAAGGCCTGATCATCCAGTGGCTGTATCTCGCGTACACGAGTGGGGTGCAAGGCAGCCAGGCTGCCCTGTACGCGTATCTGTATCTGTTCAATATTCCATCCCGCTTCGTGCAAGGTCGTGGTCAGACGCGTTTGCATGTGGCGCAGCTTGTTGGCATGCGCCGCTGCGGGGACTGCAATAGTAAGCGTGTTGCCATCGATACGGGCCACCCGACAGCAGTCGGCCAAGCCGGCAGGCAGTGCTGCAGCAATAGCTTGCTGTGCAGCGAGCAGGTCGTGGGCGGTGGTCAGGATGCTGGCGCCCTGATCATCGCTTCCCAGCCAACTGAGCGCCAGCAGACTGTTTGGCGTGTAAGACGAGTGGCGGCCTCTGCTTGATGACATATCCATCTTGAAAAGGGTGGTTGTGCCTCCAGTGTAGCGTCTGGCTGGACAACAGGTACACGTGTTCATAAACAGCCGCTGGAAAGGTGCGTTAAACTGTATCGTTTGCTGAAATTTTTCGCCCACCCAAACAAGATAGGCTGGTTCGACCGTGTTGCCTTCGGGCAGGTCGCCCAGACAGGATAATGGTCTTTTTGTTTAGAAAGCTGATAGGTAGTCGCAACGATCGCCTCCTGCGTCAGTATCGCAGGCAGGTCACCCGCATCAATGCGCTGGAGCCCGAGTACGAGGCCCTTTCCGACGAGGATCTGCGCAATCGCACCGAGCAGTTCCGGCAACGCCTGAATGACGGCAGCACGCTTGATGACCTGCTCATCGAGGCCTTTGCCGTGGTCCGGGAGGCCAGCAAGCGGGTCTTTGGCATGCGGCACTTTGATGTCCAGCTGCTGGGTGCCATCGCCTTGCACCATGGCAAGATTTCCGAGATGCGCACCGGTGAGGGAAAGACCCTGATGGCTACCCTGGCGGTTTACCTGAATGCGCTGGCCGGCAAGGGTGTGCACGTCGTGACCGTCAACGATTACCTCGCGCGGCGTGACGCCGACTGGATGGGCCGCCTTTACAGCTTTCTGGGCATGTCCGTCGGCGTGGTCGTGCCGCAGCAGGATAATGATGCCAAGATCGCAGCCTACCAGGCTGACATTACCTATGGCACCAACAACGAGTTTGGCTTCGACTATCTGCGTGACAACATGGAATACCGCGCTGAAGATCGTCGCCAGCGCCCGCTGTTTTATGCCATCGTGGACGAGGTCGACTCCATTCTCATTGACGAGGCCCGGACACCGCTCATTATTTCAGGCCAGGCAGAAGACAACACCGATCTCTACGTGAGCATGAACCAGGTTCCTCCGCTGCTTGCCCGCATGGAGGCAGAGCCCAAGCCGCAGGAGCCTGAGCCCGAAGGCGATTACTGGGTAGACGAAAAAGGCCAGCAGGTACACCTGTCAGAGCAGGGTCACATCAACGCCGAAGAAACACTCACCCGGCTGGGCATTCTGCCGGAAGGCGAATCCCTTTATGATCCGCGTCACATTTCGCTCATGCATCACCTTATGGTTGCCCTGCGTGCGCACAGCCTGTTTTTCCGCGATCAGCAATATGTGGTGCAAAATGACCAGGTGGTCATTGTTGATGAGTTCACTGGCCGGCTGATGGAAGGGCGACGCTGGTCCGATGGCTTGCACCAGGCGGTCGAGGCCAAGGAAAGCGTGGCCATCCAGCACGAGAACCAGACGCTGGCTTCCATTACCTTCCAGAACTACTTCCGCATGTACGAAAAGCTTGCCGGCATGACCGGAACGGCCGACACGGAAGCCTATGAGTTTCAGCAGATCTACGGTCTGGAGACGGTCATTATTCCGACCAACCGACCCATGATCCGCGATGACCAGAATGACCAGGTCTTCAAGACAGACAAGGAAAAGTACCAGGCCATCCTCGCCGACATCCAGGATTGCGCCGAGCGCGGGCAGCCCGTTCTGGTGGGTACAACCAGCATTGAAAACTCAGAGCTGCTGTCCGGATTGCTCACTCAGGCGGGACTCAAGCACGAAGTTCTCAACGCCAAGCACCACGAGCGCGAGGCGCAGATTGTCGCCGAAGCCGGCAAGCCCGGGCACATCACCATTGCCACCAACATGGCTGGCCGCGGAACCGACATCGTTCTGGGTGGCAGCGTTGAAAGACAGATAGACCTCGTCCGCCAGGATGATTCACTCTCTGAAGACGAGAAAGAACAGAAGATCGAAACGATACGGGCGGAGTGGCAACCTGCCAATGCGGCAGTCAAGGATGCTGGCGGCCTGCGTATCATCGGCACCGAAAGACACGAGTCGCGCCGTATCGACAACCAGTTGCGGGGGCGTGCCGGACGCCAGGGCGATCCGGGATCCTCACGGTTTTATCTTTCCCTCGATGACTCGCTCATGCGGATCTTTGCAGGGGACCGCGTACGCGCCATCATGGAACGGCTGCGCCTGCCCGAAGGCGAGCCGATTGAAGCGCGCATGGTCACGCGTTCCATTGAGTCTGCGCAGCGCAAGGTCGAGGCCCGCAACTTCGATATCCGCAAGCAACTGCTCGAATACGATGACGTTGCCAACGATCAGCGCAAGGTCCTCTACACGCAGCGCAATGAGGTCCTGGAATCATCCGATATCGGCGAGATGATAGACGGTCTGCGTGATGCCACCATCACTGAAGTGTTCCGCAACTACATCCCGGAAGAGACCATGGAAGAGCAGTGGGATGTGCCAGGCCTGCAGAATACGCTGGCCTCCGAATGGCACCTCGAGTTGCCCCTGACCCAAATCCTCGATGAAGAAACCAGCCTGACCGACGACGACCTGCTTGATCGGGTCATTGACCAGGCTCGCGAGCAATACCAGGAAAAAGTCGAGCAGGTGGGCCGCGACAACTGGGCGCCTTTCGAGCGTTCCATCATGCTCCAGTCCATCGACACTCAGTGGCGGGCTCATCTGTCAGCGCTGGATCATCTGCGTCAGGGCATTCACCTGCGGGGCTATGCCCAGCGCGACCCCAAGCAGGAATACAAGCGCGAGGCCTTCGAGTTGTTTTCAGATTTGCTGGACAGGGTCCGTGCAGAAGTCGTGCGTGTGCTCATGACAGTACGAGTACAGTCGGCCGAGCAAGTTGAAGATACCGAGCCCGAACCGGCCCAGCTGGACAATGTCCGTTATCACCATTCGGACTACGATACGGCGCTCAGCGGTGAAGACCCGGGTCTGGCAGCCGCTGATGGCGCGCAGTCTGATGCAGCGGTTCCCAGGGTGGGGCGCAACCAGCCCTGTCCGTGCGGCAGCGGTAAAAAATACAAGCACTGCCACGGTCGCGTAGCCTGAATGCCGCCTGCCCATGCGGGCCGGGTGTTATTCCGGCGGCAACGGGCGTGGCTTGCGGTTGTCGTCCGTTGCCACGTAAGTCAGCGTGGCTTCCGTGACCTTGACCACTTCGGCCTCCATGCGCTGACGCTGGGCATAGACTTCTACTGCAACCGTCAAGGACGTATTGCCTGTCTTGACGATGGTGGCGTAAAAGCTCAGCAGGTCCCCGACAAATACTGGTTGCCGAAAGGTAAATGCATTGACTGCCACGGTGGCCACGCGTCCACCCGCACGTCGTGTAGCGGGGATGGAGCCGGCAATATCAACCTGTGCCATGATCCATCCTCCGAATACATCGCCGTGGATGTTGGCATCCGCGACCTGGGGCATGACACGCAACGTGGGCTCATGCGAGCCCATGCTGGGAAAGAAAGAAGCAGGGCGGGGTGATTTTGGCATGGGATCCATCCTGATTTACCGGGGGTGGGCCAGCCAGGCACGGGCAAGTTCTACCCAGTACGTGGCGCCCAGGGGGATGATGTCATCGTTGAAGTCGTAACTGCCGTTATGCAGCATGCAGGGTCCGCCACCATGGCCTTCATCGCGGTGCCCGCCATCGCCATTGCCTATCCAGATATAGCATCCTGGGACTTCTCTCAGCATGAAGGAAAAGTCTTCGGCGCCCATGGAAGGGCGGGCATCATGCACCAGGTTTTCAGGGCCGGCGAGTTGTTCGATGACCTCTGCACAGAAGGCCGCCTGCGTGGGATCATTCAGGGTGGGCGGATAAACCCGGTCAAAGCTGAAGGACGCCACGGCGTTGTGGGCCTGTACCGTATGGCGCGTGATGTCGGCCATGCGTGTTTCGACAAGATCCAGGGCGGTGTCTGAAAATGTCCTGACGGTTCCACGGAGTTCGGCACTATTGGGAATGACGTTGTCGGCTGAGCCGGAATGAATCTGCGTAATGCTCAGAACGACAGGTTCAAGGGGGTCGCACTCGCGCGCCACAATGGTCTGCAGTGCCTGTGCCAGCTGTACGGCCACCATGACCGGGTCAACACCCAGATGGGGCATGGCGCCATGTGCGCCCTTTCCTTCTATCTGTATGGAAAAGGTGTTGCTGGATGCCATCATGGGCCCGGGCATGACGGCAAACTTGCCGGTCTCCAGGCCAGGCCAGTTGTGCATGCCAAACACGGCGTCCATGGGAAATTTCTTGAAAAGACCGTCGTTTATCATGGCCCTGGCGCCTGCCATGCCCTCTTCTGCGGGCTGAAAGATCACATGTACCGTGCCATCGAAATCACGATTTTCAGCCAGATAGCGCGCAGCACCCAGAAGCATGGTCATGTGACCGTCGTGACCGCAGGCATGCATTTTTCCGGTCTGTGTGCTGGCATGAGCAAAGGTATTGTGCTCTTGCATGGGCAGGGCATCCATGTCGGCGCGCAGGCCAATGCACGGTCCGCTGTGGTTGCGCCCAGCGATGGTTCCGACCACGCCCGTGCCACCCAGACCCCGATGTACCGGTATGGACCAGGACTCCAGAGTAGAGGCAACGACATCAGCCGTGCGGTGTTCTTCGTAAGCCAGTTCGGGGTGGGCATGGAAATCCCGACGCAGGGTGGAGAGCTCCGTCTGCCATTTGACGATGGGTTCAATGAGTTTCATGAGCAGTTTCTGACTGTTGATGAATAAGTTTTCAAAAGGGCAGCAATGTCGTCAACCCTGTGCTTAGTATAATGAAGCCTTCAAGAGACCAGCCTTTATAATGATGGCAGGTATCCGTTCCGGTTGCATCATCCCATTATCCCGGAAACTCATTTCTGAAATAAGCTATCGGGCTGCTATTGCCCCAAGGATTGCGCTGTGCCGCTTAAGTCTGATTCTGTTGACGTGACACAACTCGTTTCTGCCGTGTTCGAAGAGGCCACGCCTTCCGTGGCTCAATTCACCTTCACGGACACAACATTGCGCATGGAGGTTCAGGCTCATGCCCCCGGGGTTTTCCGGCTGCGCTTTGGTACAACCGCCGCTCTGCACCCCGAAAAAGTCCGCCCGCGCGACCAGCGACACGCCGACGCGTTGCTTGCCCGCCCGGACCCTGTGGGCGAGTTCCTGATCAGCTCGGCACTGGATCAGAAGGGGTGCTGGCGGCTGGGGCAGGGGGATGTCACCCTGCAAATCACCAGCGCGCCTTTCCAGTTGCGCCTGTATCGCGACGACCACTGCTTTCTGCAAACCGTGCCCGATGCCGGCCTGGGGCTGGCCGAGCTCGATGACGACACCACGCAATGGCAGTTGGCGCTCAACCTGTCCGAGACCGAGTCGCTGCACGGCCTGGGCGATACCCGGGAAGAGCTGGATCGCCGCGGACAGCGCCTGCAGTCCGATGTCGCTGCCCACCGATTTTTGCCGCTGGTCTGGAGCACGGCAGGATGGGGGCTGTTTGTCAGTTCCACAGGTCAGGTTGAGCACGATGTCGCCGCCACGGCGGCAGATCGCTATCAGGTCAACGTACACCACCACGCCCAGGTGCTGGATGTCTTTCTCTTTACCGGCGAGCCTTCTGACATTCTCAACCAGTACACGGCTCTCACCGGGCGACCGGGTCAGCCCGGCCTGCGACCCATGGGCATATGGCTGGATCAGGCGCCCGGCCAGTCTACTGATGACACTATCGCGCTGGTCAAGTCCTTGCGAGAACAAGGGCTGGCGCTGGACGGCATTCACCTGGCTCCGCCCAATGCCTTTGGCTTCCATGCAGACAAGAACAACGCCGACTGGGACGCCCAGCGTATCCCGGATTCGCGCACGCTGTTCAGCCGCCTGGATGAGCTGAAGATTCCGCTCATGGCGCCCGCCATGCCCGCCGTTGTGGCTGACACCATCTTGTTCCAGGAGTGGGAAGACCGCGCCTGGTTGCTGGTCAAGGACGATGGTGATGCCTTTGTCTGCGAAGGCAATGTCTTTACGGATGGCCAGCCTTTTGGTCTGCTGGACCTCACGCACAAGGATGCCCGTCGACTCTGGACTGAACGCGTCCGCCAGATGGTTGACGAGGGCCTGACTGCCGTTCACAGCAGCGTGCAGGTGGATTTCCCCGACGACATCACCGCACGTGGCGGCGAGTCCGGTGCCGAGCTGCGAGTGCTGTACCCGGCGCTGGCACGTCAGGCGCTGTTTGATGCCGTGGCGGGGCACCGCACCCCCCAGGAAGGGGTGGTCGTCAGTACAGACGTATTCCCTGGTGCCCAGCGCTATGCCTGGCAGTGTGGCCCCCAGGTCACCAATGACTGGGCCGGGCTCGAGGCTACCTTGCGCAGTGCGTTGGCCATGGGAGACAGCGGTATCGCCTTGCAGACCCATGGTCTGGGCTGTGCGGCTACTGATACCTCCACCATGACACCAGAGCTGTATGTGCGCTGGCTGGCGATGTGTGTGTTTTCTGGCAACTTTCATTTGCAAGGGGTTCCCGAACTCCTTCCCACCGCATTCGATGCCCCCACGCGCGCGCTCATCCAGCATTGGCTTGAATGGCGCTATCGCCTGATTCCTTACGTCCTGGGCATCATTGAAGACAGTGTTCGTACGGGCCTGCCCGTGCAGCGTTCCATGGCGCAGTCTTTCCCGGATGATCCCATGGCGCAAGTGTGGGATACACAATACCTTTTCGGGCCCTCCCTGCTGATTGCGCCGGTGCTCAAGCCGGGCACCCGTACAGAAGTCTATCTGCCAAAGGGCAGTGACTGGTGGGACCTGTCCACCGGCTGGCGCTACGAAGGCGGCACCACCTGGACGATCGATGCGCCGCTTAATACCTTGCCGGTGTTTGGTCGCGATGGCCACATCCTCAGTCTGGGTCCCACGGCGCTCTGCACGGGTGACTACAACTCTGCACGCATTCTTGACGAGGTCTGGATGTTCGGCATGCCCGCCCATAGTCCAGTTGTCATGCGCAACCGCATCCGCGTCATGCAGATGCAGGGGTCAAGTTATATCAAGGGCCTGGAAGGCTTGCGGATTCTGCCGTCTGAAGGGCTGGAAGTCAAGCGTCGGGGTGCCGAAGTCCGTATCTCTCCAGCACGGTAGCAGGCCAGGGGGCGCGGTAGCGGGCCGGGGACGTCAGGCGGCCAGTGCGCGCGCAAGCACACGAGCCACATGGTGGGCGTGGCGTTGCGTGCCATCGGTGATCTGGTGTCGGCAGCTGGTGCCATCAGCGATGATCAGGCTGTCGGCCTGCGCCTCACGTACCGCCGGAAACAGCGACAGTTCCCCCATCTTCATGGACGCCTCGTAGTGCGATGCCTCGTATCCAAATGCGCCCGCCATGCCGCAGCAACTGGACTCGATCAGTTTCACATCAAGATCCGGTACCAGGCCAAGCACGACCTGGATGGGCGTGACGGCATCAAACGCTTTCTGATGGCAATGACCATGCAGCAGAGCATGTTTTTCGGGCAGGGACTGCAGGGCAAGATGCAGGCGTCCTGCCTCGTGCTCTCTTGCCAGAAACTCTTCAAAAAGAAAAGACTGCTGGGCCAGCTGTCGGGCTTGCTTGGACAGACCCATGACAAGAAATTCGTCTCGCAATGACAGCAGACAAGACGGCTCCAGACCGACCACAGGCAAGCCTCGGGATACAAATGGGGCAAGGGCATGTACCACCCGTTCGGCTTCCTTGCGGGCTTCATCGATCAGGCCTGCAGACAGGTAGGTTCGACCGCAGCAAAGCGGGCGCTTGCTGTCCGGGTCATCGGCAGCGGGCTGGGCGAGGGCAACCTTGTAACCCGCCGCGGTCAATACCCGGTAGGCGGCGCGTGCGTTTTCAGATTCCAGGTAGTTGTTGAAAGTATCGACAAACAAGACGAGGTCCGCTTCTTCGGCCGGGGTGGACTCAACCTGGCCGATAAACGTGTCTTTGCGCCACACTGGCAATGAACGCCTGGCCGAGAGGCCCAGCAAGCGCTCGGACAGCCAGGCAGCGCCGGGGAGCTTGTCGCGAAGGTTGAACAGCCACGGAAAGCGGGCCGCCAGCGGTGCCCATTTTGGCATGGTGGCAATCAGCTTGTTCCCCAGGCGCAGGCCGTGCGCTTTCTGGCGCTGATAGAGCACTTCTATTTTCATTCTGGCCATATCCACACCCGTTGGGCATTCACGCTTGCAGCCCTTGCAGCTGACGCACAGATCCAGCGCGTCATGGACCTCCTGGGAGAGCAGGGCGTCCGGGCCAAGTTGCCCCGACATTGCCAGCCGCAGGGTATTGGCGCGGCCGCGTGTCAGGTGTTGTTCGTCGCCGGTGACCCGATAGCTGGGACACATGGTCCCGGCATCGAATTTCCGGCAATGACCGTTGTTGTTGCACATTTCGATGGCCTTGGCAAAGCCGCCACTTGGATCATCGCCCGTGCCCGGTGCGCTGGTGGTTTGTGCCTTTGCATCGCCGTGCACATCCCAGTCAGTCCAGTCCAGCCCGGACACGAGGGGGTTGACCTGATAATCGGGTTTGAACCGGAACAGGCGTGTGTCGTCCATCTTGGTGCTGTTGACGATCTTGCCCGGGTTCATGATTCCTTGCGGATCAAAAAGTGTCTTGATCTCCTGAAACGCCTGCATGAGCGTGGGCCCAAATTGCCAGGCAACCCATTCGCTGCGTACGAGGCCATCGCCATGCTCACCGGAAAAGGCGCCCTTGTATTGCCGCACCAGCGTGCTGGCTGCTTCGGCAATGGCGCGCATTTTTTCTGCACCGCCGCGTCGCATGTCCAGGATGGGACGCACATGCAAGGTACCCACCGAAGCATGGGCGTACCACGTGCCGCTGGTGTCATGCTGATGAAAGATCTCAGTCAGGCGGCGCGTATATTCCGCCAGGTTTTCAAGCGGGATGGCGCAGTCTTCAATGAATGACACAGGCTTGCCGTCCCCGCGCATGCTCATCATGATGTTCAGGCCGGCCTTGCGGACCGACCAGAGCGCCTGTTGTTCGGCAGCCGACGCCAGCGGGATGACGCTGCCGGGGTGGCCCAGTCCGGCCATCAGGGTGATGAGCTGGTCGAGCAGCCCGGCCTGATCGGCGGACTCCTCGCCTGCAAATTCCACCAGCAGGATAGCCTCGGGATTGCCAATCAGCGCTTTCTCCATGGTCGGCCGAAAGGCCGGGTTGTCCAGTGCAAGGTCAATCATGGTGCGATCGACCAGCTCAACGGCAGCGGGCTTCAGCGCAACAATATGCTGTGTCGCGTCCATGGCGTCGTAGAAGGTGTCGAAATTGACGACGCCCAATACCTTGTGAGTGGGCAATGGTGACAGCTTGAGCGTGATCTGGCGTGTCATGGCCAGGGTTCCCTCGCTGCCAATCAGCAGATGGGCGAGATTGGGCTGGCCGTCGCTGGTGTAGGGACGCGGCCCTTGCGGATTGAAAATGTCAATGTTGTAGCCACCCACCCGTCTCAATACGTTCGGAACATTTTCATCGATGGCATCGTGGGCGCGTTCGCCGATCTCGATAAGCGCATGGGTGAGCCTGCCCACCCGGGTGTTGTCCCTGGGCATGTTCCTCAGCGGGCCAAGATGGGCTTCGGTTCCGTCGGCAAGCAATACGTCAATCGATGCTACGTTGTGGACCATGTTGCCGTATTGAATGGAGCGGGAACCGCAGGAGTTGTTGCCGGCCATGCCGCCGATGGTGCATTGGGCTGCCGTGCTGACATCCACGGGAAACCAGACGCCATGGGGCTTGAGTTCGGCATTGAGGTGGTCCAGCACCATGCCAGGCTCCACCGTTACCGTCATGGCATCCAGATCCAGATCAATCAGGCGATTCAGGTGTTTGGTGGTGTCAATGACCAGACCCGGGCCGGTTGTCTGGCCGCACTGTGACGTGCCGCCGCCGCGCGGGAGCACAGATACATTCAGTTCTGCACAGATGGCAATGGCAGCACGGACATCATCGAAGCTGCGGGGAATCAGTACGCCTATGGGCTCAATCTGATAGATGGAGGCATCTGTTGCGTAACGGCCACGATCGGCTCGATTGAACAATACTTCGCCTTCGACTGCCTGTTCGAGGCGGCGGGCCAGGGTATTGCGTTCAGGGTCAGCGTAAATGACGGGGTGATGCGGTGTGGCGGTCATGGGGATCCCGGAGTGATGGCAGCACGACAATGGGTGGGGTCACGCAGAGGGCTCGTGCGAATCGTCCTGCTCCGCGAGTGCTTCGAGGACGGCATCGCATTTGCGTTGCAGATGGGCCGAAAGCAGACGGCCCAGCTCGTCGCCATCGCGCCGGGCCAATGCCTCTGCCATGGCCTGGTGCTCGGCCATGGCGTTGCTCCATTTGTCGTGATTGAGGTTGGAGCGAAACCGCAGGCTCTGCACCCGCTGGTTAAGGTGGGTGTGCGTCTGTTCCAGAAGATTGTTGCGGGCCGCCTGAATGAGCCGGCTGTGGATGCTGCGGTTCAGTCTGTAGTAGTTGGGGAGATCGTCTCTGACGTAGAACGCTTTCATTTCGTGTGTCAGGGCGACGATTTCGCGGATTTCCTCGTCGGTGGCGTTTTGGCATGCGAGCTGCCCGGATAGCGTTTCCAGCGCGCCCAGCACGGTAAAGCTTTCGCGGATGTCGGTGAGGGACAGGACCGTGACACGGGCACCCCGGTTGGGTTGCATGTCTATCAGGCCTTCGAATGCCAGCAAACGGAAGGCCTCTCGAAGTGGTGTGCGTGACACACCCAGCTGCTCGCACAATTCCCGCTCGTTCAGGCGCGTGCCGGGGGCAAGCTTGCCTTCAATGATGTGTTCTCGCAGCAGGTCAGTGACGACCGAAGGCAGCGGAGCGCGGCCGATCTTGTCTGAGAGATTCAAGACGGTAGCGGAAGACTTGGTGTTCATGTTTGTGTTTTGTATACAAGATAGCCATGGATGATGCGGCATATGGGAGGAATAATAAGTGCATTATATATATTTACGCTTGCAGGGAGGACAAACTTCGGCGTAACATGCTCTTTGTTTGTATCTTGTATACCAATAATTTGATAAAGGACCCGCTATGCTTGAATTGAGCGCACACCCTTCAGGCCGTCATTTTCTACAGATCCCCGGGCCCACCAATGTCCCCGACCGTGTGCTGCGTGCCATTGACAACGTCACCATTGATCATCGCGGCCCCGAGTTTGGCGAGTTGGGCAAGGCGGTACTGAGCGGCATCAAGAAAATCATGAAGACCGACAGCCATGTCGTCATTTATCCCGCTTCCGGAACGGGTGCATGGGAAGCCGCTCTGGTCAATACGCTCTCAAAGGGTGATCTGGTTCTCATGACTGAAACCGGTCATTTTGCCCTGCTCTGGAAAAGGATGGCTGATGAACTGGGCCTGCGTGTCGAATTCATGCCGGGTGATTGGCGTCGGGGTGCAGACCCCGCCGCCATTGAAGAGCGGTTGCGTGCAGATACGGGCAACGAGATCAAGGCGGTTTGCGTCGTGCATAACGAAACAGCCACCGGCGTGACCAGCGATATACCGGCCGTCCGCCAGGCCATGAACAGCGCCGGGCACGATGCCCTGCTCATGGTTGATACCATCTCATCCCTTGGTTCCATCGATTACCGTCACGACGAGTGGGGTGTGGACGTCACGGTTGCAGGCTCGCAAAAGGGCCTGATGCTTCCTCCCGGACTGTCCTTCAATGCGGTCAGTGCCAAGGCGCTTGAAGCAAGCAAGCAGGCGACATTGCCGCGTTCCTACTGGAACTGGCAAGCCATGATCGCCAGCAACGAGACCGGTTATTTTCCTTATACCCCAGCCACCAACCTGCTGTACGGCCTGCATGAAGCTATCGCCATGCTTCTGGAAGAGGGGCTGGACACGGTGTTTGAGCGTCACAAGCGTCACGGCGAGGCGACCCGCCGCGCTGTGCGTGCATGGGGGCTGGAGGTCCTGTGCACGGAAGCATCCGAATACAGTCCATCACTGACCGCCGTCATCATGCCTGAAGGCCATAGCGCTGACGCATTTCGCCGGGTCGTGCTGGATCACTTCAACATGTCACTGGGCCAGGGGCTGACGAAACTCAAGGACAAGGTGTTTCGCATTGGTCATCTGGGTGACTTCAACGACCTGTCCCTGTGCGCCACGCTTTCAGGTATAGAAATGGGGCTGGGCCTGGCCGGTGTTCCGCATGAAAAAGGCGGGGTACAGCAAGCCATGGCGTATCTGGCCGACAAGGCCGAGGTCCGGGCACGGTATTGAATCCGCAGCATGCCGTCTCGCGGGCGGCATGCGGCACCTGCTTGGAAACAGCTGCACGCAAGCCTGTCCGACGCTTGCGCGTTGCATGATTACAAAAGGCGGACTATGAAAGGAGACAACACCATGCGCTTATCTACCAAGTTATTGTTATCGTCTTTTGTGGCCAGTCTGGCCATGGCGACGTCGCCCGCGGTCATGGCCAAGACCGTTCATGTTTCCTACAACGTGGCAGAAGGTTCCAGCTGGGACCAGGGAGCTCAGGTATTCAAGGAGGAGGTGGAAAAGCACTCCGATGGTGCTTACAAGGTCAGCCTGCACCCCAACGCGGCCA
>DATGUI010000209.1:0-15438 GCA_035301405.1 Burkholderiaceae bacterium | reverse complement strand
ATTATAGGTGGGCGTGCCATCAGGGCGGGCAAGGATGAGGTCATCCAGCTCGGTGTTGGCCACACTGATCGGACCCTTGACGAGGTCATTCCAGGTGACGGCGCCATCAAGCGGATTGCGAAACCGCACAACCGGCTTGCGACCAGGCGGGACGGCCGGCAACGTCTTGCCGGGCTCCGGACGCCAGGTACCATCGTAGCGGGGCTTCTGCCCCCGCGCGCGGGCCCGTTCACGCATGGCCTCGACCTCGTCGGGAGAGCTGTAGCAATAATAGGCATGGCCAGCCGCAAGCAACTGCTCCAGGGCTTGCTTGTGACGCCCGTGGCGTTGCATCTGGTAATAGGGCCCTTCGTCGGGCTCCATGCCCAGCCAGGACATACCGTCTAAAATAGCCTGAACTGCCTCGGGCGTAGACCGCTCCTGATCCGTGTCTTCTATCCGCAAGATGAAGCAGCCCTTGTGGTGCCGCGCAAATGCCCAGGCGAACAGCGCCGTACGTGCGCCACCCAGATGCAGAAAGCCCGTAGGCGACGGTGCAAAACGCGTACGGACAACAGAGGAATCAATTGCAGTCATTGTCATTCAATCAGTCAGAAAAACCTCTATTTTAAAATACCTGCCCCCTACCGGGTTATCAACGCTGAAACAGTTGTCCCATGGCTACTTATTCGTCTCCGTTGCCCCGTCACCGGCTTGCCAGTCTGTTTGATCCCCACAGTGTCCTTGTGGTGTCCGATCAGCCGTTGCCCATATCCGACGCCAGCCCACCCGAAGTGGCGCGTCAGGTCTTTTTCATTCCTGTGCAGCCGAACCAGCCCTTCTATGCCACTGAGCCCGTCCCCCATCCCAGTCTGGACAAGGCCACCCGGTTGTCTGACTCCAACCTGCTGGATCTGGCCGTGGTGTGCATCAGCCCGGCCCGTCTTGCCGAAGCGCTCGCGGCGCTGGTGCGCTGGCAGCCACGCACGGTCCTCGTCTTGCGTCACAAGCAAACCCCTGCGCACCCCGAACAAGACAGCCTCTTGTGCAAACAATGGGGTGAGGCGCACAACAGCCTGGTGCTGGGTCCGGGCTCATTTGGACTCCAGCGGCCCGCCCGCCAGCTCAACCTCTGTCTGGATACCTACCAGGCGCCGGCCGGCAAGGTCGCAGTCGTCACGCAGTCAACTTCTATCATGGCAGCCATTCTGGACTGGGCCGAAGATATCCAGCTCGGTTTTTCAGCCTTGCTGTCCGTTGGCGCAGAGTCCGCACTGGATGTCGCCGAAGTCCTGGATTTTCTCTCCATGGACAGTCGCACTGATAGTATTGTGCTCTACCTGGACCGGCCCTCCTCGTCGCGCCGATTCACCAGCGCCCTGCATGCGGCCGCCAGTGTGAAGCCCGTCGTCGTGCTCAAGGCCGGACGACATCCGGCAGATCACGACCCGACCATCCAGGAACGCGCCGCCAGTGAAAGCGCTGTGTTCAATGCCTTGCTGCGCCGTGCGGGTGCAGTAAGGGTGCGTTATTTCATTCAGTTGTTTTCTGCACTGAAGGTGCTGGTGCACGGTCGCCGGCCACGGGGCCGGCGTATTGCCATCATTTCAAACGGTCGGGCCGCAGCACGCCTGGCGCTGGACGCCATGGGCCCGGATGCCGCTGTCTTTCCTGCGGAACTCAACACACTGACGCGCGAACGTCTGGCCGATCACCTTGATGCAGGCGCAAACGCCATCAACCCGGTGATTGTTCGCTGCACCCTCAAGCCCGACCTCGTTGAACAGCTCATCACGCTGCTGGCCAATGACAGCGGCGTGGATGGTATCCTGGTTCTTGTCACCCCCGATCAATATGCCGACATTGACGCCGTAACCGACCGGCTTGCGACCATTACCGGCAAGCAACAAAAGCCCGTCATTACTTGTCTGATGGGCGATGCGCACATGCGCGGGCTGCGCCACCGTCTGGATACTGCAGGCACGCCGGCCTTCCGGACGCCGGAATCTGCCGTCGAGGGGTTTGGGCTGCTGGCCTCCTACCATTACAGCCAGACACTGGCCCAGCAAACCCTGCCACCCGAGCCCCTCGCCTGGCCCCCCCGCCTCGCCCAGGCACGACGCCTCATTCAGCAGGCGCAAAAACGGGGGCAGCACGAACTGGATCTCGCCGAATGCCAGCAACTGCTGGAATGCTTTTACATTCCCATCGACGTCATGCCTGCCAGGGCAAGCAGCCCCGCCACACCACAATCAAGAATCCCCCCCATGGCAATCCGCGTCGAACGCGATCGACAATTTGGTCCGTATGTCTCTTTTGGTGCCGAGCGACAGTCCGAATGGGTCATGCATTCTTCCCGTGCCGTGGAGCTCCCGCCCCTGAACCGTTATCTGGCACGGCAGCTGGTGCAGCGCAGTGCACTCTGGCGCCGCGTCCTTTCCCGCCAGCTCGACGCCCAAGAGTTGGAGCTGCTGTTTGAAGCGCTGGAACGGGTCTCGGACATGGTATGTGAGCTGGACAGCGTCATCAACTTGCGCATTGAGCCGCTGACACCCGGCAAGCGCCTGCTGCACGCGGGCCACATCACCATAGGGATCGCCGTGGAGTCCACCGGGACCGACCAGCTACCGGAAAAAAGTGGCTACCAGCATCTGGCCATCCATCCCTATCCCCGTCACTGGGTACACGAAAAGCAATTCAAGGATGGCAATACCTGGCTGCTGCGGCCCATACGCCCTGAAGATGCCGCACCCTTGCAGGATTTCATTCGCAATCTGTCAGACGAATCCCGCTACATGCGATTTGTTTCCATGCTGCGAGAGCTCACACCACGCATGCTGGCGCGGTACACTTCCATTGACTATGATCGCGAGCTTGCCCTGGTTGCCACCATCACGAGACCCGACCCGGAACACAGGGGGCTACCCAAAGAGGTCATTATCGGATTTGCCCACTACCTTCGCAACGCCGATGGCCGCGGCGCCGAATATGCCCTGGCCATTGCCGACGACTGGCAGCGATGCGGTCTTGGCAGCGCGCTCATGCGGGGCCTGATGGAGGCGGCTGACGAACAAGGCCTTGCCTATATCGATGGCTATGTACTGGCCAACAATCGGCCCATGCTGGGTCTCATGACCCATCTTGGCTTTCACAACGACCCCGACCCTGATGATCCCGGCATGCGGCGCATATGGTTGCAGCTGAAGCAATAAACCTTACATGTTCAATTTACTCAAAGAACTTTTCCGACTTCTGACACCCGGCCAGCGACGCCGTTTTCTGATTTTGCAGATACTCGTGGTCATCATGGCCATATTCGAGCTGCTGGGCATTGCGTCCATTGGGCCATTCATGGGGCTGGTCACCAACCCCGGTCGCCTGCAGGACCCCGGCTGGCTGAACAGCCTGTATCAACTGAGTGGCAGCAGCTCACCTGAACAATTCCTGTTTCTGGTGGGTCTGAGCGTGCTGGTGCTGCTGACGCTGGCGTCCTTGATCTCCATTCTCACCACGTGGCGGCTATCTACCTTCGGATTCATCATTGGCACCGAAATTGCCGACCGGCTGTACGACTATTATCTGAACCAGAACTGGCTGTTCCATGCCAACGCCAGCAGTGCACAGCTCACCAAGCAGGTTGCCACAGAGTCCATGCGCCTGACCACAGCCGTCATCACTCCCCTGATGAACATGAACGCCCGGCTGGTATTGGCCGTATTCATCTCGCTGGCCATCTTTATCTATGATCCCCTGATCGCCATGTCGGGCCTGCTGTTGTTTTTCTTTGGTTATCTGCTCGTCTACAAGGTCGTGCGGCGTCGCCTGATTCGCAACGGGAAATGGATTTCCGCGATGTCGGCCGAACGCTTCCGCCTGATGAACGAAGGCTTTGGAGGCATCAAGGATCTGCTTCTGCTGCAGCGCAGCCCGTACTTTATCCAGCAGTTTCACGATAGTGGCAAGATACTGGCCCGTGCCCAGGGCATGAACGCCGCCTTCCAGCTGACCCCACGCTATTTCATGGAACTGATCGCCTTTGGTGCCATGGTCAGCCTGGTGCTCGTGCTGCTCAAGCTGCACGATGGGGCGCTGGACCAGGTCGTTCCCGTGCTGGCCATCTACGCACTGGCCGGCTTCAAACTGCTGCCCGCCCTGCAGCAAACCTACGCCAGCCTGAGCCAGATCAAGGGGAACCTGGCATCGTTCGAAGCCATCAAGCCCGACCTCATCGCATCACAAAACATGCAAGACAGGCCCCAGACAGACAGGCAGCCACCCGCCGAGCCACTGGATCTCAACCACGCCATTCGGCTCAACAATGTCACCTTCACCTATCCGAACAAGAAAAAGCCGACCTTGGAGGCGCTTGACCTGACCATTCCCGCCAACAGTGTGGTGGGTCTGGTTGGAGAATCCGGTTCCGGCAAGTCCACGGCCATTGATTTGCTGCTGGCGCTTGTGGAGCCGGACAGCGGCCATCTACAGATTGACGATACCATCATCACACCTGAAAACCGGGCAGCATGGCAAAGCTGCATTGGCTTCGTGGCGCAAAGCATCTTTCTCAGTGAAGGCAGCATTGCCCAGAACATTGCCTTCGGGCTGAAGCCCGAACATATCGACCCCGAAAAACTGGATCATGCCGTACGTCTGTCTGGCCTGAAGGAACTGGTTGACAGCCTGCCCGAAGGTGTCGAGACGCGCGTGGGTGAACGGGGAGTGCAGCTGTCGGGCGGGCAACGACAACGCATCGGTATTGCCCGGGCACTCTATCATCAGGCCCAGGTACTGGTCTTTGACGAGGCTACCAGTGCGCTGGATGGCATTACCGAGAAGTTCATCATGGACGCCATTCACGGCTTGGGGGGCGAAAAAACCATTATCCTCATCGCCCATCGCCTGAAGACCGTGGAGCAATGCGACATCATCTACATGCTGTCCAAAGGCAAGGTGGTTGACCAGGGCAGTTATCAGCAACTGCTTGAGAATAATGCCCAGTTTCGCGAGATGGCGCGATACGCCTGAATCGGTGCCACAGGCAGGATACCGAACGCATCCTGCCTGCCGAATATTTATTCTTGTTTATTCGATTTGCGCAATGACTGCGTGATGCGGTCCAGGATCATGGCCAGTACCACCACGGCAATACCGGCTTCAAAGCCATCGCCAGGGCGCAAGCGCTGAATAGCTCGCCATACTTCGCTGCCCAAGCCCTCAGCGCCAATCATGGCGGCAATCACCACCATGGAGAGCGCCAGCATGATGGTCTGGTTGATACCCGCCATGATGGTGGGCAAGGACAGCGGCAACTGCACCTTGAACAGCTTTTGCATGCGGGTGGCACCATAGGAGTCGGCCGCTTCGATGAGATCTTCCGGCACCTGGCGAATGCCCAGAATGGTCAGGCGGATGGCCGGGGGCATGGAGAAGATCACGGTGGCAAAGATAGCCGAAACGGATCCGATGCCAAAGAACGGAATGGCCGGAATCAGGTAGACAAATGCCGGCATGGTCTGCATGAAATCCAGCACCGGCATGACCACTCGGTACAAACGCGTGGATAGCGCCGCCAATATGCCAATGGGCAGGGCCACCACAATGGCAACCAGCGTGGCAATCACCACCAGCGTGAGGGTCTTGATCATCGGGTCCCACAGGCCCATGTTGTGTATCAACAGCAGGCCCAGCACGCTTCCCAGTGCCAGGCGCCAACCTGACAGCCGCCAGCACAACAGGGCCACGACAATCATGAGGCTCCAGTCGGGCATGCCCAGCAGGACATCGTTCAGAACGTCAATGCCGCCCTGGGTCAGACGGGAGATTCCACGTGTGACCAGAGAATATTCGGTGGTCAGCCACTTCAGACTGCTTTCAATCCACCCACCCAGTGGAATTCGGGGTATCCATGAATCCATTTTTACTGATCTCCTGCCTTGGCGAGTTCATCGAGCACCGCTCCCTTGACAACCACGCCAAGCAAGCGACCCGACTCGTCGGTGACGGCGACAGGCACGCTGCGGTCAGAAAACATGCCAAACAATGAAGAAAGCGGCTCGTCGGGGCGCACCGTTGGCACACCCGGGTCAATCAGGTCGCGGATGCTTTCCTGCCTTTCCTTGACCGCGCCGTCAGCTGCAGCCGCTTCGACCAAACCCAGCAAGCGCCGATCTCGTGATGTGACGTAGATGGAATCAATACCTGCCTCGCTCATCTTGTGCAAGGCGGTACGAGGCCCGTCGCTTTCGCGCGCGGTGGCACGCACTGGACGCATGGCGTTCCTGGCCGTCAGGACACGTGACTTGTCTACGCCCTCGATGAATCGCGCAACATAATCGTCAGCCGGCTCGGTGAGAATCTGCTCGGGCGTACCTTGCTGAACAATCTCGCCATCCTTGAGCAGGATGATGCGATCTCCGATACTGAGCGCTTCGTCCAGATCATGGGTAATGAAAACCGTGGTTTTCCTGGTGTGATATTGAAGCTCCTGAAGCTCTTCTTGCATGTCTTTGCGAATCAGGGGGTCCAGCGCCGAGAAGGCTTCGTCCATGAGCAACACGCTGGCATCATTGGCCAATGCGCGAGCCAGGCCCACACGTTGCTGCATGCCGCCCGACAATTGATGCGGGTAAGCGTCTTCCCAGCCTTGCAGGCCCACCTGCTCCAGGGCCTTGCGGGCAATTTCGGCCCGTTCGGCCTTGCCGGTCTGCCTGACTTCCAGCCCGAACTCAGCATTTTGCTGCACGGTTCGGTGGGGGAACAGGGCGAAGTTCTGAAAGACCATGGAGTAGTAACGACGCCGGGCTTCCAGCAGTTCTTTGTCATTGAGACGGGTAATGTCTGTCCCGTCGATGGTGATTTCCCCTTCTGTGGGCTCAATCAACCGGTTCAGGCACCGAATAAGGGTGGATTTACCTGAGCCCGACAGCCCCATGATGACCAGGAGCTCACCGTCGTAAACATCGAAATTGATATTGGACAGCCCCAGAGTCTGTCCGGTTTTTTCAAAAATCTCGGGTCGCTTCATTCCCTGATTGCGCATTTCAAGGGCGCGTCTGGGATTGGAGCCAAAAACCTTGCTCAGATTGCGAACTTTTATCTTTATCGTTTTTTCACTGTCAGTCATAAATTTGTATTGGCCTATGACGCAAAATTCCCGCCAGCCTGCTGCCTGTTGATCAATGATCAGGCATCAGACTGGCGGGAGACTACGTTTCAAGAGTATTCAGACTGGTCGAGATTACTTGCCCAGCCACTCATTGACTTTATCGGCGTTTTCTTCAACCCATTTCTTGGCATTATCGTAGGGTTCGCCTTCACCCTGTTCGTTCATGAGCATGACTTCGCCCATGTCGTCGGAAGTCCAATTGAAATTCTTCAGGATTTCGTAGGCTTCGGGCATGTCGTCTTTCAGGCCCTTGCGTGCAATGGTATGAATTTGCTCGGCGCCACCGTAAACCCCCTTGGGGTCATCAAGGTATTTCAGATCCCAGCGGGCGAACTTCCAGTGTGGGGTCCAGCCAGCTACAATGATGTCTTCATCGTTATCAATGGCATTGCCCAACGCGGCAGTCATGGTGGCGTCCGTGCCATCACGCAGCCTGACATCCAGGTCGTATTCTTCGATGACCTCGCCCGTCAGGCGTTGCAGCCCGGCACCAGGATCAATACCAATGATCTCATTGTTGACCTTGTCGGCATTATCATTGATGTCCTCAATGGAATCGAACTCGGTATAAGCCGGCACAACCAGGCCCAGCTTGGTGCCGTCCAGGTTTACACCCAGATCGTCGATGTCGTCCTGCAACTCGTTGTAGTAATCTTCGTGCGTGGTGGGCAGCCAGCCTGCAAGCAAGGCATCTGCATCGCCACTGGCAACTGATTGCCACATGGCAGCAGCAGCCAGTGATGTGGTCTTGACATCAAAACCGGCTTCTTCCAGCACGACACGCACCACGTTGGTCGAGGCAACGGTTGAAGACCACTCTACATAGGCGAGGTGAACCGTGCCCTTGCTATCGGCATGGGCCGGCGCAGCCACAAGAATGGCTCCAGCTGCCAATGCAGCAGCTGCGATACGCGTGGCAGGGCCCAAATTTTTATCTGTCGGCATAGTTACTCCCGTAATCATTCGTCATGAAACTATCAATATAGCCACTTCAAGCCCTTCTAGGCAAATCAAGCCCATGCAGACCAGCATGGATTTAACACAAATTGTAGAATCCCATATTGGCACACGCCCTACATGTGGCATATTGACCCATGCCGCCTTACTGATGGAGAAACCAACATGACGTCAGCCAAGAAAGCTGCCAAAGCCACCCGCAAGCGCGTCGCAAAAAAAGCGGCCGCCAAGGCAGCGGTGAAGAAAGCCGCCGCCAAGACTGCAGCCGCTAAAAAGACTGCCAAATCTGCAGCGAGCAAGGCAGCAACAGAAACCACCCAGGCAGCGGCAGCGACACCGGCAGACAAGTCCAGCGCCCGGGCGGCAAAAAAAGCAGCCGTTGCCAGTGCCCAGCCCTTGCGCCAGGGGATCAACCCCGATGGATCATGGCCTTTCCCGATCGGCGAACGCCCCTGATCATCCAGACCCACCCCGTCGCCTGACCACCATCTCGACGCCCTCTCTCACCAGGTCAATTCATGTTCAGTGACACCCTGCACTTTCTGATCAACATCTTGTTTACACTGTTCGGGATCGCGCTGATCATCCGCGCCTGGGCGTTTGCAATCCGGCTGCACCCGTTCAATCCATGGTCGCGCACCCTGTTTCAGGTCAGCGACTGGCTGGTGCAGCCCATTCGCCGTCTGGTGCCGCCGGGCAACCGGGCCGACTGGCCCAGCATCATTGCCTGCTGGCTGACGGCCTTTGCCTATCTGCTGCTGACCTGGCTACTCCTGACCGGCAGTCTGCCTGCCGCGCAAAGCCTGTTGCCAGCAGTGGTGGCGTCTTTTCTCACAATGGCACGCTGGACATTCAACGTCATTCTGTGGGCCACGCTGATTCAGGCGATATTGTCGTGGGTCAATCCCATGGCGCCCGTCATGCCGCTGCTGCGCACCTTTACGGCGCCGCTGCTTGATCCCATCCGACGCATCCTGCCCAACATGGGCGGGCTGGATCTCTCGCCACTGGTGTTGCTCATCCTCGCACAGGTTGCCATGATGCTGCTGCAAAACATGAGCTACACCCTCTTTGGGGTCTGACTGCCCTGCGCACGGGCTCAGTCAGTGTCCACCTGCGATTGCAACTCGTACTGAAACCTGAGCGCGTCATTGACACTGTCAATATCGACCGCATGATTTTGAGGGCCCCTGGAAGCTACCTTGAGGCTACCCATGATGTTTGCCAGGCAACAGGCATCGTACAAGTCCCAGCCTTTTGTCAGACCATAGAGCAGGCCGGCACGGTGCGCGTCGCCGCAACCCGTCGGGTCGACAACGCGCTTGGGTGCAACGGTCGGAATGGCGATGTTTTTCCCATTTTCGTAAAGATTGGCACCCAGCGCCCCGCGTGTCACGACCACCGCCTGCAAACCTTCAGCCAGCTGCATCAGTGTCTTGCCGGTACGCTGCTCGACCACACTGGCTTCATAATCATTGGCAGAGAGAATGCTGGCCATGGACAGCATTTTTTCGAGGTCTGCCCCGTCAAACAGGGGCATGGCCTGGCCAAGATCAAACACAAAGGGCGTCCCCTGCGCGTGCAGACGGTTGGCATGAGCAAACATGCCTTCGCGGGAATCGGGTGCCACGATGGCCCAGGCTGCTTCCTGGCCCGTGAGGTCATTTTCTGCTGACCGCTCCATGGCACCGGGATGAAAGGACGCGATCTGGTTATTGTTCAGATCCGTGGTGATGAAGCACTGAGATGTATAGGCATCGGGCAGGACGCGAATCAGTCGGGTGTCTATGCCCAGATCCCGCATGTATGCAAGGTAATCGTCAGCATCATTGCCCACCGTGCCCACAGGTATCGGGTGGCCACCCAGCAGTCTCAGGTTGTACGAGATATTCCCGGCACAACCTCCATATTCCTTGCGCAGGCTGGGTACAAAAAACGACACACTGAGCGACTGCATGTTGTCGGCCAGGATATGCTTGTTGAAATGGTCTTCAAAGACCGCGATGGAGTCAAAGGCAATTGATCCGCAGACCAGAACATTCTCAGACATTGGGCTCCTTTTATGATTTTCCTGGGGGGTTGTGGTCATTCACCAGGGGTGAATCGCGCCATACCGTACGTAATGCGGGAAGCTAGGGAAAAAACGGCCGGAGCTTGAAACCATTGACATTCAATCCCCTCAGGGACAGCGGCAAAATGATGTCCTGCTCGCTCATTGCGTGAAAGGGTTTCTGCGCCACTGATGAGGGCAGATATTCTCTGGCTGCCACGTTGCGGCGCGCAATCCGTGCCCCGGCGGCATCGGTAAGCTCCAGCGCGAGATCCGGCCATTCCTGTGCTTTTGCATAATCGTTGCGCAGGGTGATCTCCAGCGTGAATGCACTATCAGCAGTCGGCGTGTCATCCTGCCTGGCATCGCCATCCTGGTCCTCTGCCGCAGCCTTGTCATCATCCTGCGAACCCTCCTGATCCGGATCGGGAGCTGCCTTCAATGCCGAGCGCACGATATGAATATGATCAATCTGGCGAGAATAGGCTACGCGACAACCCACTTCGCCGCAGAGGCGTTCGAGCATGGGTCGGGTCGCCGGCATGGTTCCGGCAATCTGCACCCTGAACACAATGATCAATTGCACGAGGAAGATCAGCAACCCAGCCAGGATCATGGCCTGCCACACCCACCGCACAGCCGGGTGACCGTAGTCGGCATCATGCGAATCGCCAGAAGCCATATTGGCCAGGGGGGGCTTCCGGTCTGCCCGAAAGGCGGGGATATCAGCGCCTGCATCCAGCGGCTGATCGTCTACGGTAAACCCGGGCTCGGCTGACAGGTGTTCGTCCGTGCTGTCGTCAGCGCCAATAACGGGCTCTGTCGACGGCTCGCCATCGGCCATGCCGACGATATGTAACGGTATACCGGTAGGGTGATCTTTGTCGGCAGGCGTCGCCGTCAAATCGGAAATCGTGAATTCGCGTCGTGCCGGGCTACGCTGAGTCGGCCTTTCCGAAGCAGAGGGTGGCGCCACCGGCGGGACACGGTCGGATGCCATCAACGTATCGGATGATTCGTCAGGCGCATCAGCGGGTGCGTCCTCGGCCGGGACCACGGCCTCATAGCCGTCAAAGATGTGCGCGCAATGGACGCAGCGCACATAACCTTTACGCAGCTGCAGCTGCTCCAGGCTGGCACGGAAGATCGTCTGGCACTGCGGGCACTTGGTGGTCAGTTCCATGATTCATCCAGGCAGGGAGGCATTCAGGCCCGGGCCCGGCCATGCAGGCAGACCCAGACCTCGCGGGTTTTCCAGACTTCAAGTGTAAGCCAAGGGGCATAGGCATCGATAAGCTCTTGTGCCTGCCAGTCCAGAATGCCCGACAGCACGAGATGACCACCCGGGGCAACCCGGCCGGACAGCATGGAGGCCATGACCTTGAGCGGAGAAGACAGAATGTTGGCTACCACGATATCGGACTGCCCTTCGGGAAGGTCAGCCGGCAGCATGGCGGAAATATCGGCGTGGTTGTTCAGCGCATTGGCCCGGGTCGCTTCCACTGCCTGAATGTCGATGTCGGTGGCCCACGTACGCCCGGCACCCAGCTTTTTGGCTGCAATCGCCAAGATGCCTGAACCGCAGCCATAATCCAGCACGGTCTGACCTGCATTCAGGTGATCCGACAACCACTCCAGGCACAGATGGGTAGTGGGATGGCTGCCCGTACCAAAGGCCAGGCCGGGGTCCAGTTCGATGCGCACGATGTCGGACGCATCCCGACGGCTGGTGACAAGGGCGGACGACAAGTCGGGATCATCGCGGTGCCAGCTGGGTACCACCCAAATGCGCTCGCCGATCTGCAGTGGCCCGAACTGGCCTTGTGTCAGGCCCACCCAGTCCTGATCGGGCACTTCATGTACTGTCCACTTGCTGGCCAGATAGTTGCCACCGCCCATGTCGCGGACGGTTTCGAGCACGGTGACCGGATCTTCTGAACCCGGCAGCAGGGCCACTACCCGGTTATTGCGCCATGCTGCAATGGGCGGTTCCAGCCCCGGCTCGCCGTAAAGCGGTATCTCGTGGGGGGTGTCCGTATCAGCATCCTCGACGGATACAGATAGTGCGCCCGCTGCAATCAGTGCATCAGACAACGCTTCGGCATCAGGCTCGGGACACATGAGAACTAGTTCACGCATGACGCTTATACCTGGCTGGCCAGCATTTCCTCGAGGTAATGGATACTCGTACCGCCGCGCATGAATTCGGGATCTTGCATCAGCATGGCATGCAGCGGGATATTGGTGTTGACGCCTTCCACCACCATCTCGGACAGAGCAATCGACATGCGGGCAATGGCCTGCTCGCGCGTGGTACCGAAAGTAATCAGCTTGCCAATCATGGAATCATAATTGGGCGGCACGGTATAACCGGTAAAGACATGAGAATCCACCCGTACGCCCGGGCCACCCGGCACATGCCAGTTGGTTATTGTGCCGGGGCTGGGTATGAACCGGAAGGCATCTTCGGCATTGATGCGGCACTCGATGGCATGACCAATCACGTTCACGTCACGCTGACGAATCGCCAGGGGTTCGCCCGCTGCAATAAGGAGCTGCTGCCTGACCAGGTCAATGCCGGTGATCATTTCCGTGATGGTGTGCTCGACCTGCAAGCGCGTGTTCATCTCGATGAAGTAAAACTCATCGTTTTCAAAAAGAAACTCGAACGTGCCAGCCCCACGGTAGCCAATCTTTCGACAAGCCTGGACACAGCGCTCGCCGATGCGTTCAATCAGGCGCCGATCAATGCCTGGGGCGGGGGCCTCTTCGATGACCTTTTGATGACGCCGCTGCATGGAACAGTCGCGCTCGCCCAGCCAGATGGCGTTGCGCCCGCCGTCTGCCAGCACCTGGATTTCCACGTGACGCGGATTCTCCAGGTACTTTTCCAGATAGACCTCGGGATTGTTGAAAGCCACGGCGGCTTCTGATTTGGTCATGGTGACAGCGCTGATCAGGCTGGCCTCATCGTAGACCACACGCATGCCTCGCCCGCCCCCTCCGCCTGCCGCCTTGATGATGACAGGATAGCCCACTCGCCGCGCAATGTCCGTGATCTCTTGTTCGTCATCAGGAAGGGCACCCTCGGAGCCTGGCACGACGGGCACGCCCGCTTCGACCATGGTGGTTTTGGCAGTCACCTTGTCGCCCATGAGGCGAATGGATTCGGGGCGCGGACCGATGAATACAAAGCCGCTTTTTTCTACCCTTTCAGCAAAGTCAGCGTCCTCGGACAGAAACCCATAGCCCGGATGGATGGCTTCTGCATCGGTGACCTCGGCCGCAGAAATGATGGCCGGCATGTTGAGGTAGCTGTCACGGGGCGCTGCCGGGCCAATGCAGACGGACTCGTCTGCCAGGCGCACATATTTGGCTTCGCGATCGGCTTCGGAGTGCACAACCACAGTTTTAATGCCCATTTCGCGGCAGGCACGCTGAATGCGCAGCGCGATTTCGCCGCGATTGGCAATAAGGACTTTTTCGAACATAGGCTATTCGATCACAAACAGCGGCTGACCGAACTCAACGGGCTCACCATTTTCAACGAGAATTTCCGTCACGGTGCCCGCCTTGTCGGCCTCGATCTCGTTGAGGAGCTTCATGGCCTCGATGATGCAAAGCGGATCGCCTTCGCGGACTTTCTGGCCGACATCCACAAAGGGCGAAGCACCGGGGTTGGGTGCCCGATAAAACGTGCCTACCATGGGTGCCTTGACCACATGGCCCGTCATCGCTGGCGGCGCGGCGGGCTCGGGTGCCGGGGCGACCGCCGCAGGGACGGCAGCCGGAACAGCATCGGGCACATAGGCAACCGTTTGCGTGGCTGGTGCCGACTTGGCAATGCGAACGTGATCATCGCCTTCAGAGATTTCAAGTTCGGATATATCTGATTCTGAAACCAGATCAATCAATTTTTTCAGTTTTCGGAGATCCATACGAACATTCCGGTGGACGGCCCTGACTCGTGGCCAGAACGCGGTGAATTTCAGTTGTTTGATGGCAAAGCCATCGAAACACGTTGACGCACAGCGTCATGCTTGTGCTGCCCCGATCGCATGCCGAAGGGCGGCTTCGTACCCCGATGCGCCCAGTCCCAGTACGACTCCCGATGCAATATCCGATAAAAAGGATTGATGACGGAAAGACTCGCGACTGTGCACGTTGGACAGATGCACTTCGATAAAGGGAATGGCCACCGCCGCCAAGGCGTCGCGAATGGCAATGCTGGTATGAGTATAGGCGCCGGCATTGATGATGATGAAGTCGGTGCCGTCATGTGCAGCAGCCTGAATGCGATCGACCAGCGCTCCTTCGTGGTTGCTCTGGAAGGCCACGCAACTTGCATTGTGGCGCTGGGCCAGGGATTCAAGGTCGCGGTTGATGTCGGCAAGCGTGGTGGAGCCATAGATATCGGGCTCGCGCGTGCCAAGCAAATTGAGGTTGGGGCCGTGCAAAACGAGGATGTGTTGCGCCATGATGGGGGTTTGTATCAGACAGACCCACGTTTTACGCCAAAATGTGTCGTTTGTCTATTCAAATTCTGCCAACGTCACGCAAAACGGCATCAAGTTCATCCGGGTTGATCTGACCCAGAAATTCCTTGTAAAGCTGGCCATGCGCGTCAAAGACCAGTGTGTAGGGAAGGCCACCACGAGTGTTCCCGAGCTGCTTCATGAGATCAATGCCACTGTGGCCCACAACCAACAGTGGATACGAGACCTGGACTTTCTCGCCAAAACCGCTCACATTGCGCGCCGTGTCAACGGCAAGACCAACGAAGTGAACATCTGGATGAGCATCCGCAAGCGCATCAAGGTCGGGCATCTCTTCCACACATGGCGGACACCAGGTAGCCCAGAAGTTCACCACCACGGGCTGTCCAAGGAATTCACTCATGGCTCGCGGCTGGCTATCGGCTGTCGGAAAGGACTGTTCAAACAGGCTGCCAGGGCTGGCCCACGCGCTGAATGACCAAGGCAACCCGGCGGCACTGCCTCCAAGCAGAATGCTGTTCAACAGAAAACGACGGCGATTCATACGACTGATACTCCAGAAGCGGTTCATCCGGCAAGCCACCCTGTTTACAATGGGCGGCGGAGGAAAGTATGCACATACACATTTTGGGAATTTGCGGTACCTTCATGGGCGGGCTTGCCCTGATTGCCCGGGCGGCCGGACACACCGTCACGGGATGTGATGCCGGTGTCTACCCACCCATGAGCACGCAGCTTGCCGAACAGGGCATTGACCTGATCGAAGGGTTTGATGCCGATCAGACCAGGCT
>DATGUI010000208.1:0-5063 GCA_035301405.1 Burkholderiaceae bacterium | reverse complement strand
GGGGGCATGGACCAGCGCCGACGAAGCACGTGAAGTCTTCGAACAGCTCAACCCCATCCTTGAAGAAGCCTACGAAGAAAAAGGCGTCAAGCTCATTGGCCGTGGCTTTGGCAGCAACTACGATTTGCTGACCAAAGAGCCTGTCGACAGCCTGGAAGACGTCAAGGGGGCCAAGGTTCGTGCAACCGGCCAGATGGCCAAGGTGCTGGATGACTTTGATGTCAACACGGTCTTCCTGCCTGCAGAAGAATTGTATGTTGGCCTTTCAACAGGGGTAATCGATGGCGTGCTGTACGGCGGTCCGGTCGAATACGAGCAACTCAAGTTCGACGAAGTCGCCACCAACTACACGTTCCTGAACCTGCTCAATCCGGGCTGGACGGACACCATTATTGTCAACGCCAAGGTTTGGGACAAGATGTCCGACTCCCAGCAAGAAATCCTGAAGAAAGCAGTTGACCAATACTCTTCAGAAATCCATCAGTGGCTGGAAGATGGTAACGCCAAGGTCATCGACGAAGGCGACGGCTTTACCTACAAGACGCTCCCTGAAGAAGACTCTGCCAGTCTTGCCCAGGCAGCGCAAAAGCTTTGGGAGGCCGAGGCAGCCAAATCCGATCGTGCAGCCAAGGCGGTTGAAATCCTGCGTGAAAACGCCAAGAAGCAAGGTCGCCTGTGAGTTCATCTCCAAGCAAAATCACGCGTTACCTGGCTATCCAGGACAAGATCTCTGACCGGCTCGGTCAGGCCGTGTCCTGGATCAGCCTGATCCTGATTGCGGTGCTCCTGTTCGAGGTATTCATGCGCTATCTGCTGAATACCCCAACGTCCTGGGGACACGAGCTTTCTGCCATGCTGTTCGGGGCCTTTGGCATCTTTTCGGGTGCCTATACCCTGCGGCATGGGGGCCATGTCCGGATTGAAATCATCTACATGCTCTTTCCGGACAAGGCCAAGCAGCTGTGTGATGTCATCGTCTACACCGCCAGTACCATCGTATTTGTCGTATTCCTGAAAATGGGCATCGACTTTGCGTACAAGTCCTGGCTGGGCGGCGAGATCTCCAGCAAAAGCTCCTGGGAACCCCTGTTGTGGCCTATCAAGGCCACCATTCCCATTGCCCTCGCTTTTCTGATCCTCCAGAACATTGCCGAGCTCTTGCGCTCGCTGTTCAAGCTGGTTGGTGTCAACTTCGAGGACCCCCGTGAGCTGGAATCCCCAGAGCAACAGTAAAGTAACTGACAAGAATCGGAGAGTTCATGCTGGATCTTGATCCGCTGACAATTACCGCCATCATGTTTTCGTCCATGCTGGTGTTGATGGTGATGGGTGCGCCACTAGCCTGGGCGCTCATCATTTCGGGGGCCAGCAGCGCCTACATGATGTTCGGTCCCGGCGGGCTGGACCTGCTGCTCACATCCACCTATAGCGTCATGGGCAACTTCCTGCTCATATCGCTGCCCCTGTTCATTTTCATGGGGCTGGTCCTGGAAAAGTCCGGGATTACCGATGACCTGTTCGGCCTGGCGCAGATGCTGGTAGGCGGCATACCCGGGGGGCTGGGAGTCGGTACCGTCCTGATCTGCGCCATCATTGCTGCCATGGCTGGCGTCTCCGGCGCGGCTACGGTCAGTCTGGGCATTATTGCCCTGCCGGCCATGCTCAAGCGCGGCTACGACAAGCGCCTGGTCACGGGGACCATCATGGCGGGCGGGGCGTTGGGGTTTCTCATTCCGCCCAGCGTGCTCATGATTGTCTATGCATTTCTGTCGCGCGATTCCGTTGGCAAGCTGTTTGCTGCCGGTCTCATGCCCGGCCTGATGCTCGCAGGCATTTATATTCTCTACATCCTGATCCGCTGCCACTTCAACCCATCGCTGGGGCCACCCGTTCCCCCTGGCGAGCGTCACACCAACGCAGAGAAGATCCGCGCCATGCGTCACCTGTTGATGCCGGCGTTGCTGGTGTTCGCCGTGCTGGGCTGCATTATTGGTGGCATTACCTCGCCATCCGAGGCATCGGCCATTGGTGCGGCGGGGGCCTTGCTGATTGTGGTCCTCCGCGGGCAACTGACCTGGGAACTGCTTCGCTACGTGCTCTTTTCGACCACACGGCTGACCAGCATGCTGATCTGGATTGCCATTGCGGCCGTCTTCTTCAGCAAGGTCTATACCGGTCTGGGGGCCGGCATGATCATCAATGAGTTCATTGAAGACTACATGCTGTCGCCGTCGCTGGTCATCGTCATGATGCTGGTGAGCTTTTTCGTGCTGGGCATGTTTCTGGATGATTTCGCCATCACCTTTATTACGGTGCCCATTTATGTGCCCATCGTGCAAAGCCTGGGCTTTGACACCATCTGGTTTGCGGTGCTGTTCATCCTGAGCATGCAGACGGCTTATCTGACCCCCCCATTCGGATACAACCTGTTCTACATGCGTTCCGTGGCACCCAGAGAAGTCTCGGTTACCGATATTTATATTTCTGCCGTTCCATTTATCTTGCTGCAGACGCTGGGTCTGGCGTTGATATTCCTGTTTCCGCAGATCGCGCTGTGGTTGCCGGCCAAACTGTTCTAGCAGGGCCATCGTGAGCGGTTGTTCTTGTATTGATCAATAGGGAGTCAGACGTGCAAAATATTGAAGTTCCTGGTGGATATGGTGCGGCCTTTCTGGTGAAGAAGGGCCAGGCCGCTGAAATCATCAACACGTCGGGCACACAGGTGGTAGATACCTGGGCATTTGATCCCGCCAACACCACAGAGGTTTTTTCCGTCGAGCATACGCGCCGGTTGTTGTCGCGCCTGTTTATTTACGAGGGCGATACCCTGTACAGCAACCGTCGCACGCCCATGATGAAGATGGAGCAAGACACCTGGGGCGGCCAGCACGACATGCTGTGCGCCTGTTGCGACCCCTGGCTGTACAAATACTATGGCCAGGAAGACCACCGCAGTTGCCACACCAACTTTCTGGAGGCCACCCAGGCAGCAGGCTATCTGGTCAATGGGGTACCCAACCCGCTTAACCTGTGGATGAACGTGCCGGTCACGGACAATGAAAGCATTGATGTGGTGCGGCCTACCAGCCAGCCCGGCGACAAGGTGGTATTGCGGGCACTTGAAGACGTGGTCATCGTGGTATCAGCCTGTCCCATGGACATCACGCCGGTCAACGGCGGCGATGGCACGCCACAGGCTATTCATTACCGGATTACAGACTGACGCATTCGGCGAGTTGCCGCATTGACCGGGCTGCTGGTTGCCGGACGCAGCCAAATATACCGGGCGGCCATATTGACAGATGAGCATTGACATGAGCGGTTCAAACACATTCAATCAGCCAACGGGCGGCAACGACCTGCCGCGTTTCAGTGGCATTGCCACCATGATGCGGCTGCCTTACGCTGCCACCCCTGATGGTATCGACGTTGGCTTTCTTGGGGTGCCTATCGACATCGGCACCTCGAATCGGTCGGGGACCCGTTTTGGCCCCCGGTACATCCGGATGGAGTCCGCGTTGCTGCGGCCCTACAACATGGCAACCCGCGCTGCGCCGTTTGATTCCCTGCAGGTGGCAGACCTGGGGGATCTGGTCACCAACCCCTACGACCTCAAGGACACCGTCAGGCAGATTCGCGAAGGATACGCACGCGTTCTGGACGCCGGTTGCAAGGCCATATCCCTGGGCGGGGATCACACCATTGTCTACCCCATCCTGCAGGCCATCAAAGACAAATGGGGGCCGGTGGCCCTGGTCCATGTGGATGCCCATGCGGATGTCAACGACACCATGAATGGTGAAAAGATTGCTCACGGGACACCCTTCCGTCGCGCTCTTGAAGACGGCTTGCTGCAGCCCGACAAGGTGTTTCAGATTGGTTTGCGTGGTACCGGCTACAGCGCCGAAGACTTTGACTGGTGCCGCAAGCAGGGCTTTACCGTTATTCCCGCCGAAGAATGCTGGTATCAGTCCATGGCGCCCATCATGGAAAATATCCGTGAAAAACTGGGCGACACTCCCGTTTATCTGTCTTTTGATATTGACGGCATTGATCCGGCCTATGCGCCCGGCACGGGCACGCCCGAAGTTGGGGGCCTGACGGTACCGCAAGGCCTGGAGATCATCCGCGGCATGCGAGGCTGCAACCTGGTTGGTGCGGATCTGGTTGAAGTCAGCCCACCTTATGATGCCGGGGGTTGCACCGCCTTGCTGGGTGCCAACCTGGCCTACGAAATGCTGTGTGTCTTCCCCGGGGTCAATTATGCCTGAGCCCATGCCCAACGCCGAAGGCTATTTTGATCCTTACGGCGGCCACATTCTTGTCAACCTGTCCGAGGGCGACAAGGATATTGACTACATGGCCAGGCATATGGGTTTGCCTGGCTGAATCACGGTATGGAGGGGATGATGCTCAAGGCTTTCTGTTTTGATGTTTTCGGTACGGTGTTTGACTGGCGCAATGGCATTGCCCGTCAAGCGGACGCCTGGTTGACACGCCACGGCGTGGACGGAATTGACCCGCTGGAGTTTGCCGATGCATGGCGAGCGCGCTATCAGCCTGCCATGCAGGCCTGCCGTGAGGGCAAGCGCCCCTACGTCCGGCTGGATATCCTTCACCGTGAAAACCTGGACGCCACGCTGGAACAGTTTGGTGTCGACGTATCTGGCATTGGCGAAGCTGAACTTGAAGAGTTCAACCGTGCCTGGCACCGCCTGGATCCCTGGCCCGACGTGGTGGAGGGCTTGCAGCGGCTCAAACAGAAATACATTATTGCCACCGCGTCCAATGGCAATATTGCCATCATGGTCAACCTGGCGCGCCACGCCGGCATCTGCTGGGATGCCATCCTGGGTGCTGAGGTGACAGGCGCCTACAAGCCCGAACCCGAATCCTACAGCCGCATGGCCGGCATTCTGGGTGTGGCGCCCCAGGAAATCTGCATGGTGGCAGCCCACAATTACGACTTGCGCGCTGCTCGCGAAAATGGCCTGAGCACCGCCTTTGTCCCGCGCCCGACCGAACATGGTCCCACACAAAAAACAGACCTTACACCCACGTCA
>DATGUI010000207.1:0-5335 GCA_035301405.1 Burkholderiaceae bacterium | reverse complement strand
GGCCGCTCCAATAGTGCGAGGCCCCGAAAGGTCCCCCGCTTTCCCCCAAAGGGCGTATGCGGTATTAGCCACTCTTTCGAGTGGTTATCCCCCGCTACTGGGCACGTTCCGATACATTACTCACCCGTTCGCCACTCGCCGCCCACCGACGCACCCCGAAGGGATTGTCCGTGTCGCTGCCGTTCGACTTGCATGTGTAAAGCATCCCGCTAGCGTTCAATCTGAGCCAGGATCAAACTCTTCAGTTCAATCTTGTGGTTGCGTGACCAAGCCCAAGACGCCTGACGCATCAACGATGCGACAAACACCTCAAACCCGACACGCGGTCGTGCTCAAAGAAAAAGACAAAGATTGACATCGAACCCCTATCTGACGATACCGATCCGATGACACCTTACGTTCTTTCACTTACTGTCTGAGCACTTGGTACTGCTTGTGTGTTGCGCGGCCTGCCCTGATAAAATCAGAGCCAACCGTTAAACATGATCTGCCAAGTGCCCACACTTATCAGTTGTTTGATTGTTAAAGAGCAAAGCCAGACAAACTGGCCTCAAGCAAAGAAGTGAAATTATGAAGCAAATCCAAAAGGCTGTCAAGTGCGGGCGGTGAATCAAAACCACAACAACCCCAATCCTGGCAGCCCCTGCCTGTGCATCACAACCCCGGCCAGGGGCCGGTTCATCGCTGCTTTGCCCGCCGCCAGATCAGGGTTAACCCCAGGGCTCTGGCTGCGAAAGAACAAAACTATAGCACAAAAATACAAAGCCGCGCAAACGCATCAGCAAAACCCGGCAAATCCCCCTGAAACCGGCCGGAAATCAACGCCAGGACCACACCAGACTGCCAGACAAATGTCGATGCACACGTAGCCAGACAATAAACGATGAACACGTCAGATGACGCAAACCACCCATGCAAGAGAGTGCGAACAGGCAAGAAACAGCAAGCACAGATACAACGAACCACTGACACACGCATCAACACAAGCGCTGGCGCAGGCTTGCACAAACATGCATGCGCAAGAGACGCCGGCACGCGGCCTGCTCCACACAAAAGCTATACTGAATCCGTGTCGTCTACCTGCGTGTTGTGTCTGCCCCATGACTGAAGATATCCTCGTCAATGTCACGCCTTTCGAAACTCGCGTTGCCCTGGTTGAACAAGGCTCGGTGCAGGAACTGCATCTGGAACGAAGCATAGAACGCGGACATGTGGGCAATCTTTATCTGGGCAATGTGGCCCGGGTGTTGCCAGGCATGCAAAGCGCCTTCATAGACATTGGCCTTGAACGCGCTGCCTTCATCCACGCGGCAGACCTGCGTCAGAATCGGCAGGCGCGAGCCAGTGGTGAGCCTGCCATCCCCATCCAGCGGCTGCTGTTTGAAGGCCAATCCCTTGTTGTGCAGGTCATCAAGGATCCCTTGGGCACCAAGGGCGCACGCCTGAGTACACAGTTGAGCCTGGCGGGCCGCATGCTCGTGTACCTGCCCCACGAGCCGCATGTCCGCGTCTCGCAACGCATTGACGATGAAGATGAGCGCACGGCCCTGCGTGAACGCGTGGAAGCCCTCAGGGACACAGATGATGAGGGCGGCTTCATTATCCGCACCCAGGCGGAAGACGCCACCGACAAAGAGCTGGCCGCCGACAGGGACTATCTGGCCACACTATGGGCTGACATCCAGCAGCGTGCCAAGTCGCAACCATCACCCTCCCTTCTGCACCACGATCTGTCACTGGCCCAGCGGGTGTTACGCGACATGGTCACACCGGATACCAGCGTGATTCGCGTGGATTCCCGCACCACAACGCTGGAGCTGCAGCAATGGGCCCGCATCTATACCCCTTCGGTTGTTGAACGAATCCATCACTACAGTGGAGAGCGCCCATTGTTTGATACGGCCAACGTTGATGAAGAAATCGCTCGCGCCCTGTCGCGCCGGGTGGAGCTCAAGTCGGGCGGCTACCTGATCATCGACCAGACCGAAGCCCTGACAACCATCGACGTCAATACGGGCGGCTTTGTCGGTGGACGCAACTTCGATGACACCATATTCAAGACCAACCTTGAGGCCGCCGTCGCGCTGGCCCGACAGCTGCGCCTTCGCAACTTGGGCGGCATCATTATCATTGACTTCATTGACATGGATAATACCGAGCACCGGGATGCGGTTTTGACCGGGCTGGGAAAGGCCTTGGCCAAGGATCGAACGCGGGTGTCCATAAGCGGATTCAGCCAGCTGGGACTGGTGGAACTGACGCGCAAGCGAACCCGGGAGTCCCTGAACAACGTGCTGTGCGAGCCCTGCCCCGCCTGCCAGGCACGCGGGGATGTGCAGACCCCACGTACGCTATGCTACGAGATCCTGCGCGAGATCCTGCGCGAAGCGCGCCAGTTTGATCCGCGCGAATTCCGCATCCTGGCTGCGCAGGCCGTGGTGGATTTGTTTCTGGAAGAAGAAAGTCAGCATCTGGCCATGCTGGAAGACTTTATCGGCAAGCCTATCTCGCTGGAAGTGGAAAGCCAGTATTTTCAGGAGCAGTACGACATCGTCCTGATGTAAGGGTCAGGTTGCCGAGGGGCAGTCTTCAGGGCGCTCAATGGCGTTGAAGATGTTGCGGATACGAGTCTTGATCTCTTTATTGGAGAAAAAGCTGTAGACGTGGGCGCGGGTGCGCGTTTCCTGGCGGATGGAGGGCTCCAGCCACATCAGGTCAACCAGTATGCGCTGATTCCATGGGGTGTCATCAATATCCGCTTCCGTGATGGTGGCAAGGCTGGCTTCGCCTTCTTTCATGGTGAATACCGGTGCATGGCCACAATGACGCTCGTGCTTGAAGAGCGCCTGCTGGATTTCTGGAAACGTCATTTGCAGTGTGCGTTCGGTGCGTTGATACTGCGTCTGGCGCAGCGTATCGGTATGACGCTGCGAACGGTCTGTTGTGCCGCAACCCGCCAAGAGGACGACAAGCGTGCCGACGATGATTTTGTTCATATTGGCTCCCATAACGGCTAAGAGTCTGCAAACTGCATCTGGTAAAGCATAGCGTAAGTCCCGCCACGTGCCAGCAACTCGGCATGCGGACCGGATTCCACCACGCGGCCGCGATCCAGCACCAGGATATGGTCAGCCTTCTTGACGGTGGACAGCCGGTGGGCAATCACCAAGGTGGTGCGCCCTTTCATCAGGCGTTCAAGCGAGTCTTGCACGGAACGCTCGGATTCGCTGTCCAGCGCCGAGGTGGCCTCATCCAGAATCAGAATGGGCGCGTCTTTCATGAGGGCACGGGCAATGGCCAGGCGCTGACGCTGTCCTCCGGAAAGCTGGCTGGCGTTTTCTCCGACCTGGGTGTCCATGCCTTGCGGCAGACTGCTGACAAAATTCCACAGGTCAGCCGCCTTGAGCGCGTGCTCAATGCTTTGGCGATCGGCGTGACGCAAGGTGCCATAGGCAACATTCTCTGCAATGCTGCCTTCAAACAGCACGACGTCCTGACTGACCAGCGACAGGTTGGATCGGAGGTTACGCAAGGTCAGAGTCTCGATATCGTGATCATCTATCGTTATCTGACCCGCACTGGGGACGGCAAAACGGGGCAGCATGTTGACCAGCGTCGTCTTGCCGCTGCCGGATCGGCCGACAAGCGCAATGGTCTGACCAGGCCGGGCGACAAACGAGATATCGGTAAGTGTATTTTCAGGCGCATCGTCGAAGCGATGGGAAACATCGCGGAATTCGATATGCCCTTTCACGGGTTCGGAAAGCCTGGCCTTGCCTTCGTCGGGCTCAGGGGCCTGATCAACCAGGGAAAAGACACTCTCGGCTGCGGTAAGCATGCGCTGCATGCTGCCGACAATTCGGGTCAGCCGGCGTATGGGGTCGAAAATCTGGCCCAATGCAGCCATGAAGGCGCCAAAGCTGCCGACTGTCAGGTGTTCGGTATTGCTTTGATGCAGGGCCACGGCAATGACGGTGCCCACCGACAAGGCAACGGTGAACTGAGCCAATGGTGACAGGGCCGAGTTGGAGATGACGGCACGCATGGCAAAGCGACGCAAGCGCGCATTGACCCAGCCAAACCGTTCGGACTCGCGCTCATAACCACCGAACAGCTTGACCACGCGCTGGCCATCTATGCTTTCCCTGACCACACGGGTGAGTTCGGCATTCATGTCGATGGTGTCACGGTTGATGCGGCGCAGGCGTTTGATGAAGAATTGCGAGATGAGCGCCGAAATGGGCAGCACCACCAAAACGATCAGGGTCAGCTTCCATGACATGTACAGCAAGACACCCACCAGCGCCACGACAGTCAGGGATTCGCGTACCAGAACGGTAATGACTTCAGTTGCCTGACTGGTGACGTTACCGGCATCCACGGTAAACCGGTTGAGCAGGCGCCCGGTTTCTGACCGCTTGTAAGCGGTGTCGGACATCCGCAACAGGTTCTGGAACATGTCGTCGCGCAAGGTGAGCAACATGTTGTTGGCCACCCACGCAAACAGGTAGGAGCTGAAGTAACTGGCGATGCCCCGGGCAAAGATGAGGCCGATGAATGCAAGCGGCAGGGTCCAGACATAATGCGGCTGGGTGCCTGAAAACCCCTCGTCGAGCAATGGCTTCATGATGAATGCCAGCGCCGGTTGTGTGGCTGCCGCCATGGACACCAGCACAAGGGCCAGGGCGACCGCCGCCCAGTAGCCACTGAGCCGGCTGTATATGCGCCGCCAGACGGACAGCCCGACGCCCTGGGTTCGCGATGTAGATGGATGCGACACGCGTTGAAATCACTCGCTTGAATGGTGGTGAAAGCGCCATTTTAACGTGTCATCACAAACGCTACGGGCACGCGTTATCATGGCGTTTGTTCCACCACTTTGATTTGCATGACCCGTCCATCCTCCATCTATGTCCGTCTGCCTAACTGGATAGGTGATTTATGCATGAGTCTGCCCTGTCTGGACATGCTGATCCAGACACAGTTGCCGGTATTTGCATGCGCACGCCCCTGGGCGCGCAGCTTGCTGAAAGCCACGCCCGTGGCCGGCTTTGTTGACATGAATGGATCATGGCTGACCGATGCGCGCCACACTCGGCAGCACCGCCGCCAACATGCGCATCACGACGTGACCGGACTGCTCCTTCCCGACTCCTTTTCCAGTGCCATGGTTTTCCGGCTGGGGGGGATTCCTGCCGCGGGCTATCGGGACGATGGTCGCAGCCTGCTGCTCAAATGGCCCGTAGCAAAACCGACCCAGGCCATGCATGCCGTGGAGTCCTGGTTTTATCTTACCCGTCAGGCCTTGCAACATTGGGAACTGACGCCGGCAGAA
>DATGUI010000206.1:0-4875 GCA_035301405.1 Burkholderiaceae bacterium | reverse complement strand
GAAGAGCTGTCTCTGGGTGATCGTGGCATGATCGCCAACATGGCGCCTGAATACGGCGCTACGGCAGTGTTCTTCCCCATCGACAGCCATGCCACGGACTACATGTATCTCACGGGCCGGTCGCAAGCGCACATTGACCTGGTCGAAGCCTACAATCGCGAGCAAAAGCTCTGGCGCGACAGCAGTACGCCAGACCCGGTCTTCGACACCGTACTCAAGATTGATCTGGATACCGTACGTCCAGCCATTGCCGGCCCCAGCAATCCCGAAGATCACCTTGATCTCGATCAGGCCGCCAAGGCATTTCTTTCCCACCACCAGCGCATTGCCGGTCGTCCGGTCGATCTGTCAACGACCACGCCCGTGGAAGGTGAAGACTTCGCTCTGCACGATGGCGCAGTGGGCATTGCGGCCATCACCTCGTGCACCAATACGTCAAACGCGGCCAACATGATGGCAGCCGGCCTGGTGGCCAAGAAAGCGATTGAACGCGGCTTGCACAGCCAGCCGTGGGTCAAGACTTCGCTGGTACCCGGAAGCCAGGTCACGGCCGACGTCCTGAAGCAGGCTGGCCTGCAAGACAGCCTGGACCAGCTCGGGTTCCATGTGGCCGGATTTGGTTGCACCACCTGCAATGGGGGCTCGGGCCCGTTGTTGCCCGCCATTTCTCGTGCCATCAACGATAACGACCTGGTCACCACCTCCGTACTGTCGGGCAACCGGAACTTCGACGGCCGCATTCACCCCGATGTCCGCGCCAACTATCTGGCGTCTCCGGCACTGGTGGTGGTTTATGCTCTGGCCGGTTCCCTCACCATTGATGTCACCACCGAGCCCTTGGGCCACGACGCTGATGGCCAGCCTGTCTACCTGAAAGACATCTGGCCGACTGCCCGGGAAGTTGCCCAGGCCAGTCAGGACGCTTATGGCCGCGACTTGTTCATCGAGCGCTATGCCGAGCTGTACGAAGGCGGAGAACCCTGGGATGCCCTGGCCACCGAGAGCAGCAACCGCTTCCCTTGGGATGCCGACAGCAACTATATTCGCAAGCCGCCTTATTTTGATGGTCTGGGCGTTGCACCTGCTGTGGTTTCGGACATTCAGGGCATGCGGCCACTGGCCATTCTGGGTGATTCCATCACCACGGACCATATTTCGCCATCCGGCGCCATCAGCCTGGGCACCCCCGCAGCCGACTTTCTGCTGTCACGCGGCGTGGAGCAACCTGATTTCAACAACTACACCACGCGCCGCGCCAACCACCATGTGGTCAAACGTGCCACATTTGCCAACATCCGCCTGCGCAACCACATGGTCCCCGGCATTGAAGGCGGTGTGACCAAACTCATGCCCGAAGGCGACGTCATGCGCATTTTCGAGGCAGCCCAGGCCTACCAGGAACGCAATGTTCCGCTGGTGGTCATTGCCGGTAAAAACTATGGCTGTGGATCATCGCGTGACTCGGCCGCCAAAGGGCCGGCCCTGCTTGGCGTCAAGGCCGTCGTGGCCGAAGGTTTCGAACGCATTCACCGTACCAACCTGGTGGGCATGGGTGTTCTGCCCCTGCAGTTTCAGGAAGGCACCAATGCCGAAATCCTTGGGCTTGATGGCACCGAACAGTTCGACATCATCGGGCTGGAAGATCGTCTGGGGGTCAGGGCACAGGTAGACCTTGTTGTGCACCATGCCGATGGCCGCCGCCAGACGGTTCCGGTCATTCTCAGGCTGGACACCACTGAAGACGTCGAATACTGGCGTCATGGTGGCATCTTGCCCAGGGTGTGGCGTCATTATCTCGCCTCGCAGAACCTGGTCTGATTCGAGGGCAACGTCAGCCCTGGGCAGGCTGGCGCGCACCTCCATCGGTCAGTTCAACACAGAAAACGTTATTGCGGCCAGTGCGCTTTACCTTGTAGAGTTGCTCGTCGGCATGGGCGATCAGTGATTCCGTGCTGTAGTTGCCGCTGATCAGGGTGGCAATACCGATGCTGATGGTCAGGACAGGGGGCTCGGCCAGCGGGTTGGGCAAGGCCAGTTCGGCCAGGCCCCGCTGGATACGCCGGGCAATTAGCTGGGCATCATAGACATTGGTGTTGGGCAGCAGGCAGGCGAATTCTTCGCCCCCCGGACGCGCAACCAGATCCGTACTGCGCTGCACACTGCCTTCGAGCACACGCGCAATGGCACGCAGATAGTCGTCGCCAGTCTGATGTCCGAAGTGGTCATTGACCAGCTTGAAAAAATCAATATCTGCAGCCAGCAGGCTCAAGGGTTCTTGCGTGCGCTGCCAGCGTGCGTGCTCGCGTTGCAGCGTATCATTGAAAAAGCGGCGGTTGGCCAGTCGGGTGAGATCGTCCGTGTGAGTCAGGACAGCCAGTTCAGCATTCACCTGTTCAAGCGCTTCGCGTTGTTCCTGAATATGCCTGTTGCGTCGTTCGAGCAGATTGGTGAGACGCCGGTAGCGACGCGACATCAGATAGAAGCCAAGCAGCATCACGGCACCGACACCAATGATCACGAACATGATCAGCCGTTGACTGCGCTGTGTCACGTAACGTTCAATGAACTGCTGCTCGCCGTTCTGGTGTGCGAGGACAGACTCGGTGCTGTCGATCACCGCGAGGTAGCGGTTGATCAGCTTCACCAGTTCCTTGTGTTGTGGTGTGTCCTTGATGTAATAGCGATAGGCACGTGGCTGCTCGTACAGGGTGTCAATGGCCACGAGATCGAAGAGATCGTGCTGATAGCGCTTTTCAGTGAATATGCTCTTGTTGTAGACGGCCACATCAATCTCTCCACTGCGCAGGGCGGCGAACAAGCCTCTGGGGCCCATGGACGTATCGTACAGATGCAGGTGCCCTCTGGGCATGAGATTGTCGAGCATCTCAGAGAATGACGTGCCTTTCACGATACCGACATGAAACGGACGCAGGCCTTCCACACCCTGAATCAGGATATCCTCATGCTCGCGCCCAATGATGGCGTAATAGTTGTCAAAGTAAGCGTCGGTGAACAGTCCGTGTCGAGCACGGTCGGGTTGCAGGCTCAGCGGCATGAAGATATCGGCCGCGCCCTCCGGGATCAGGTTGATGCGTTCCTGGACGGTATGGTTGCTTGCGTGGATGAAGTCCAGTTTCAGATTGAGCTCGTGCGCAATAAAGCACAGGATATCCACACTGATGCCTGTATGGACGCCTTTTTTCTTGTTATAAGAAGCCATGGGCGGGGCGTCGACAGACACGACGCGCAACGCAGGCAGGCTTTTGAGCAGTGCGCGTGCTTCATGACTGACGAATACAGATTGCTTCAATGCTATCCGGTCAGCACCGTCACAGACCTTGGACCAGGCCCACGATGAGCTGAAAAGACAACCGATCAGCAACAGGGTACGGCTGAAGCGGCAAATTGTTGTCACGACATCGTAGGCATAATGTTGTTGAAAGTGGCTGTTTACCACGCAAGGGCAGCAAAAAAGCAGTCACAAAAGTGCCCGGAAGGGCATTATTATATTTTAAATGTTTCTGATGTGTGGAGCAGACGCTCGGGTTGCCGGCCCTTGTCCACAAGAGCTCAAGCTATAGTTGGAATAACAACGAAATCTTCACGTGAGGTGTCATGGAGACAACATCAACCCATAAGCTGGCCGATGACCGGATTGAGACGGTCAGTCGCGAGATCGCACAACGATTTGCCAGCCGGCCTGGCGCCCTGCTGATGGTCCTGCAAGCCATTCAGGAGCATTTTGGCTATATTCCAGCGGCTTCGGTGCCTGTGGTCGGCCAATGGCTTCAGCGTTCCCGCGCTGAAATACAGGGAGTGATCAGTTTTTATCCCCACTTGCGGCAGCATCCGGCCGGGCGGCATGTGGTTCAGGTCTGCCGTGCCGAAGCGTGTCAGGCCATGCAGGGCGAGGCACTGGCCCGACACGCCAGCCAGCGCCTTGGCATGACATTCGAAACTACACGCACTGACGGCATGGTCTCACTGGAATCCGTTTATTGCCTGGGCCTTTGTGCCCAGGCACCGGCCCTGATGCTGGACGGTCAGCCCCATGCCCGCATGAGTCCGGTTCGTCTCGATACCCTGCTTGACGATCTGGACATGCCATGACCAGCCAGCCTGTCACTGTTTATATCCCTCAAGACACCGCGGCGCTGGCCGTCGGCGCACAAGCCGTCGTGGCTGCAGTCCAGGCAGAGGCTGAACGCCGTCAGCTTGCCGTTCACATTGTTCGCAATGGTTCGCGAGGCCTTCTCTGGCTGGAAACGCTGGTGGAAGTGAACACGCCCGCCGGACGGGTCGCCTACGGGCCTGTGCAGGCCAGCGACGTTTCGGGCTTGTTCGATGCCGGCTGGCTGCAAGGAGGAAAGCATCCTCTTGGTCATGGTCTGACCGAGCACATCCCCTGGCTGAAGGCGCAGCAGCGATTGACGTTTGCGCGGGTGGGCCTGACGGATCCCCTCAGCCTGTCAGACTACGAGGCCCATGGTGGTTGGGCAGGGCTGCGCCGCGCACTGTCCATGTCCAGCGCCGACGTGATCGAAGAGGTCACCCATTCTGGCTTGCGCGGACGGGGTGGTGCAGCCTTTCCGACCGGCGTGAAATGGAAGACCGTTGCCGACCAGTCTGCCCCCGCCAAATATATTGCCTGCAATGCCGACGAAGGGGATTCCGGCACATTTTCTGATCGGCTGCTGATGGAAGGCGACCCCTTTGCGCTGATTGAAGGCATGATCATCGCAGGGGTGGCTGTCGGGGCGCAGCATGGCTATATATACATTCGTTCCGAATATCCCTACGCCATTCGCACCGTCAGCCAGGCCATTGCGCTTGCGCGCGAGGCCGGCTGGCTGGGCAGCGATATTGCCGGCAGCA
>DATGUI010000205.1:0-2988 GCA_035301405.1 Burkholderiaceae bacterium | reverse complement strand
GCCAAGGGGGAAGGGCGCCGCACCGGGCTGGAGACACTGATTTTTTCCGATGGACGCCCACCGTTGCAACTGGGACTGGCGTCCCCGGCCTTGCTGCTGGTTGCACAGATACGCGACGAGGCCCATCGCTTTGCCATTACCGGCATGCGCGCCCGCCGGGCCAAGGCTCGCGTGGTGTCGCGGCTTGAGGAAATCGAAGGGGTGGGGCCACGGCGGCGCCAGCGGTTGCTGGCACGTTTTGGTGGTTTTTCTGGTGTCGTGGATGCAAGCATTGACGAACTGCGTTCGGTCGAGGGAATATCAGCCCAGTTGGCAGAGCGGATCTATCAGGCGCTCAGATAAAATAAGGTAGCATTGATGTTATGCCCATGAATATCCCCATCGCCCTCACTTGGCTGCGTATTGCCATGATCCCACTGGTTGTGGGCGTCTATTATTTGCCTGCATCCTGGATGGCCCCCGAGCTGCGTGACACCATTGCCATGGTCGCCTTCGTCATTGCCGCCGTGACCGACTGGTTCGACGGCTGGCTGGCGCGGCGATGGAATCAGACGTCGCAGTTTGGTGCCTTTCTGGATCCGGTTGCCGACAAGCTCATGGTCTGTGCCGCGTTGCTGGTGCTGCTCGATCTGGGTCGCGTCAATGCTTTCATTGCCCTGATCATCATTGGCCGTGAAATCACCATTTCGGCATTGCGCGAATGGATGGCGCGCATGGGTGCCAGCAGTGGCGTGGCCGTGCATTGGCTGGGCAAGTTCAAGACTGCCGCACAAATGGTGGCCATTCCGTGCCTGCTTTACTGGCAGACCCTTTACGGTATATCGGGCAGGCTCTGGGGGCAGGTCCTCATCATCATTGCTGCCTTTCTGACGGTCTGGTCCATGTTCTACTACCTTAATCGCGCGTGGCCCATGCTCAGGGAAGAATCGTGACCCCAGATCATGCCCAGGAATCATTCATTCACGAGCGGCGCCGGGACTGGCAACTCATCTCCCTGATCGGCGTGGTTCATGCCAGCTCGCATTTCTTTCAGCTGGTGCTGCCCACACTTTATCTGTCGCTGGCGCATGAGTTTGGCTACGACTTCACCCGGCTGGGCCTGCTGGCCTCCATGTTTTTCCTGGTGTCGTGCCTGGGGCAGGCCTCATCAGGCTTTGTGGTTGACCGTATCGGCGCCCGGCCTGTCATGTTCTTCGGGTTGTCTTGCTTTGTGGCATCCGGCACCCTGATTGCCGTGTCCACCACCTATCCGATGCTGCTGGGGGCAGCCGTGATCGGCGGGGTCGGAAACTCTGTCTTTCATCCGGTGGATTACGCCATCATCAACCACCGCGTCAACCCGCTGCGGCTGGGCCATGCTTTCAGTGTTCACGGCCTGACAGGCAACCTGGGCTGGGCGCTGACACCTGTGTACATGGCCACGCTGATCCACCTGTTCAACTGGCGGGTTGCTGCCCTGGGTGCAGCAGGGCTGGTTGCCGTGGTGCTGCTGTGTGCCTGGCTGGGTCGCGACCTGCTGGGCGGTCGCGCCCAAACCGCACAGGCTGCGACACCAGCTCGCAATCAAGAGGACCACGAGACCGAAGGCCTTGGTCAGGACGCTGGCGTGGCAGCCACGGGCACGGGCTCCATTGACCTGTCACGGCAGTCAGCCTGGCAGACATTGCTGACGCTGACGGCACAGCCCGCATTGTGGGGCGCCTTCCTCTTCTTTGCCTGCACCAGCATTGCCATGTCATCCGTGCAAAACTTCACCATCCCCATGCTGGGCCAGGTCTATGGCATAGACAAGGTGGCGGCTGGCTCAACCCTGTCCGCCTACATGCTTTGTGCGGCCCTGGGTATGGTGGCAGGAGGCTTTGTAGCCGGCGCCACGCCCCGGGCCGAAAGAACCGTGGCGCTGTCCCTGGTGATGGCTGGCCTGCTGCTGGTGGTACTGGCGGGGGGCGCCATGCCGTCTTACGTCGCCATGGTGGTCGTGGCCCTGGCCGGGTTCTGTTCGGGCGTGGCAGCGCCTTCGCGTGACATGCTCATTCGGCGCGTTACGCCCAAGGGCGCTACCGGTACCGTCTACGGTCTGGTCTATTCGGGCATGGATGTGGGCTCTGCCCTGGGGCCGACCGCCTTTGGCGTGATGCTTGACGCCGGATTGCATCTGGCGCCATGGCTGGGCGCCGGTCTCGCTTTTGTGGCGGCAGCCGTGCTGGCGGTGTGGGTGGCTCATGCGGCCACCACGACCACCCGGCAGCCATATTTCACATCATGAAAATCGTTTTGCATACCACGAAATTGTGATATTGCAGCGCGCCCGAAATCTTTTCATTAACAGAAATATCGTTTCTCATCGCGAAACGTCCTCTGTAAGTAATTGAATATTAAGGGTAAAATATTTCGTCTTGTATAAGACATAAGTGTGCTGTGCGGTGCATCATTCCTATAGAATATTTCACATGACTTTCTGGTTTTCATTCATCATTCATGTGTATTCAATAGGAGAAACATCATGACCACACGCGAAGAAAGCGTACGTGCCCTGCAAAAAACATGGGCGGAAGATCCTCGCTGGCAAGGCATCAAGCGCGGCTACAGTGCTGATGAAGTTGTTCGCTTGCGCGGTTCCCTGACGGTCGAGCACACGCTGGCACGTCGCGGTGCCGAGAAGCTCTTCCGCCTGCTGCACGATGAGCCCTTTGTGAATTCCCTGGGTGCGCTCACTGGCAACCAGGCCATGCAACAAGTCAAGGCTGGTCTCAAGGCCATTTATCTGTCTGGATGGCAGGTTGCTGGTGATGCCAACCTGGCTGGCGAGATGTATCCCGACCAGTCCCTGTATCCGGTCAACTCTGTTCCTCAGGTCGTACGTCGCATCAATAATGCGCTCACCCGATGCGATCAGATTCAGTGGATGGAAGGCAGCAATCCGTCAGACGAGGACTTTGTTGACTACTTTGCACCTATCGTGGCCGATGCCGAAGCAGGCTTTGGCGG
>DATGUI010000204.1:0-13553 GCA_035301405.1 Burkholderiaceae bacterium | reverse complement strand
TGGCTGAAAATGGCTGCGTATGCCAATGTAGAGGACATAGAAGAACGCCAGCATCAGGCCGGGAATGACGCCTGCCAGAAAGAGGTCGCCGATGGAGGCGTTGGCCAGCAGGCCATAGAAAATGAAAGGCACGCTGGGTGGAATGAGCGCCCCTAGTGCGCCGCCGGCTCCGATTGAGCCAATGGCAATCTTGCGGCTGTAGCCGTAACGCATCATGGAGGGGTAGGCGATTTGCCCCATGGTAATGGTGGCGGGTGGCGTAATGCCTGTGACTGCGGCAAAGATTGTGCACACCATGACCGTGCCCATGGCCAGGCCGCCGGCAATATGCCCGATGAGTTTGTAAACGGCCGCGTAGGCTGCATCGGCAACGCCTGAAAAACGGATCAGGTTGCCCATGAGCAGAAACAGCGGAATGGTGATCAGGATGGAGTTCCAGGGCGTGTAGTAGAACGCACTGGGTATGGCCAGCAATGAGCGTGGCGAGAAGATTGCAGCAAACAGTACCGCCGTACCACCCAACCCGAAAGCAACCGGCAGCCCCATGAACAGGACAAGGAACATGCAGGCAAAATATAATAAGGTAATTAATTCCAGGCTCATGATGTAACCTTGCCCCGGTTTCTAACGATACAGACAGTCATGGATGAAAGACAGGGGACGGTTGCCCGGCCCCTGTCAGCACAAGCCTAGTCTTGATGCTCTTCGAAGTATCTGGTCCAGAGTTCAACGCCCTTTGCGTTGCCTTCCGATTGCTCGGCAACCATGGGCCAGACATCAGCAATGGACTTCTCGCGCATGCGCTGGATTTCTTCGTCGGACATTTCAACGATCTCACCGCCGGCGTCGGTGAGTGCCTTGAGTGCATCATCGACGGCATCAGCGTGCATCTCGCTGGTTTCGAAGTAGGTGGACTCAAAGATGCCTTCGATTTTTTCACGTTGCCAGTCAGTCAGCTCGTTCCATTTGTCGAGGTTGACGTAGATTTCCTGGTGCTGGGCCGGGTTCCAGCCGGGCAGGCTGGCATATTTGATGACTTCTTCGTAGTGCATGTCGGCAATGCCACCGGTGTCCCAGTAAGTGCCTTCAATGGCCCCCAGCTTGATGGACGTGTAGATGTCACCGGCATCCATGGAAACGGGTGCACCGCCCATGGCCTGGTGAAACAGGGCTTGCGGGCCGCCGGCGCGCATCTTTTTCCCTTTCAGATCTTCAAGTTTTTCAATCTTGAAGTTGGTGAACATGGCGTTGGGGCCCTGGTTGGTCCAGCCTACCCAGTGCAGGTTGCGCTCGTTGGCGGCTTCCTGTACCAGTTCGCCGATCCTGTAGTCGTCGTTGCCCCACATGGCATCCCAGGCCTGTTCGGAGCTGGTGGCACCCATGGCCATGCCGTAGGCCAGCATGCCTTCGGGCATTTCGCCGCCATACACGGTAGCCCAGCCGGCATAGCCGTCAGTCATGCCGGCCGATGCCGCGCCAAAGGCTTCGGAGCCGCTGGTCAGGGCGCCAACGGGCTCGACACGAATCTTGACCGTGCCTTCCGTGGCTTCTTCAACGGCCTTTACCCAGGGCATCAGGCCACGATGCCAGCCGGCGTCAGAGCTGTCAAAGGCAGGTTGAAACGTCCAGTTGGTGACGGTGTCGGGCGGGCCGTCAGCGGCAAAGATGACGCTGGGGCTCACTGCAAAGGCAGCGCCTGCAGTAATCAGCGAGGCAAATAAAACACGTTGTCTCATGGCTCTTTCCTTTTGAATGGACTGCGCAAATCGCAGTGTGGTTGTAATGGCTTGCGCCTGTTGGAATTGATCGGGGCTGGGTGTGCGGGCAACCTGCTATTTTCCGAATACGGTTTTGAGGTCACGGTAAAATCGGCGTATGGTCAACAGCAGCATGACGCACGCACTAAGCGGAATAATGGTCTTGATCGGATAGATGGGCATCCGGATGGCCGTGGGCGTGACCTGGTTGAGCTTGATGGAGATCATGGCACTTTGAAAGCCCTTCCAGATGAGCACGCCCAGAAACATGAAGGTGAAGACGGCGGTCAGGACGTCGCAGACGGCTTTGGTGCGGGTGGAGAAGTTGGCGTAAAACAGATCCAGCTTCACGAACTCGTCGTGCATGTAGGAGTAGCCGCCCGCCATGCATGCCAGCAGAACCAGTGCCGCCTGCAGGGTGGTGCCTATCCAGAGGGAGGGGGAATTCAACACATAGCGCAGGAAAACATCCGTAAGCGCGAAGGTCATGCAGTACAGAATGATCAACATGCCGATGCGACCCATCCATTCTGTGACGAAGTCTAGCAATTTGCTGCTGAGTGTTGATAGATTCATGACGATGATTGCTCGAAGGTTAGGGCTTGTCTGCCCGGTGCGTACCCGGCATGAAGCCCGGACGATAGTCAAGTGCTGGTACTGGTAAACCCCGACAGGGTCTGTCGGTCTGATCCCGTTAAATATAAAAAACGATACGAAAAGTTCCTATCAGTGAAATCCCTATCGTACGCTTGACCCTGTTTCGGGCTGGTGATTGACACGCGCAGCAGCCTGCACGGCCGTGACGGCAATGACGTGATAGACGTCGTCGGTGCTGCAGCCTCGGGACAAGTCATTGCAAGGTTTGTTCAAACCTTGTAACAACGGCCCGATGGCGTGCGCGCCAGCCAGTCTTTCGGCCAGCTTGTAACCAATGTTGCCCGCATCGAGATCCGGAAAGATGAGAACGTTGGATTGTCCCCTGACAGCCGAATCAGGAACTTTCTTGATGGCGATATCCGGCACCAGGGCGGTATCGAGCTGGACATCTTCGTCAATGGCAAGGTCGGGCCATTCTGCCTTGGCAAGACGGGCCGCCTGGACCACTTTTTCTACATGCGGATGTTTTGCGCTTCCAGCGCTGGAGAAGGACAGCATGGCCACGCGGGGCGTTTCACCGAGCAACTGCCTTGCACTGTGCGCCGCGGAGATGGCGATGTCGGCCAGTTGTTCGGCATTAGGGTTGATGACCAGGGCACAGTCGGAGAAGATCATTCCGCCCTGGATAGGGTGATGGCTTTTGTTGAAGACCATCAGGAAAAACGATGACACCAGCTTGCTGGCTGGTGCCTTGCCAATGATATGCAGGGCACTGCGAATGACGTCGGCGGTGGTGAGGACGGCACCGGCCACACTGCCATCGGCATGGTCAGTGTGGACCATGAGATTGGCAAAATGCAGGGGTTGCCGAACTTGCTCGCGTGCCTGTTCGAGGGTCAGGCCGCGATGTGCGCGCCGCTGGTGCAGCGCCTCAGCGAGTTCACTGGCCAGGGGAGAGTCGTCCGGATCCACGATGGTGACCGGATCCAGGGAAACCTGCGCGGTCTGCGCAGCCTTGCGGATGGCTTCCGTACTGCCGACCAGCGTGATGGTGGCGATGTTGTCGCGAGCAGCGCGAACACCAGCCTTCAGGACACGGGGGTCGGTGGGCTCGGGGAGTACGATGTGTTTGCCTCCCGCTTGTGCGCGGCTGGTCAGCTGTTCGAGAATATCCATGGAGCATCCCCTGTTTGAACCGCCCCACAGCCATGCAGGCAGCGGGGCGGACGTTCGTCAAGACTGATACCGGGACATTAAACGTAGTCTTTGTATTTGTCGAGCAGACGAACCGGTTTGGACAGGGCGTCGCGACGGAAGGGGTCGCCGAGCTCACGGGTACACATGATTTCGATGACGCAGGTCTTGTTTTCCTTCATTTGCATGTCGATGGCGCGCTGGAGGGCGGGACCGACATCTTCGATCTTGTCGACCACGATGCCTTCGGCACCCATGGAGCGGGCAATCTCGGCAAATGACGGGTTTTCGAGTTCGCCGGCCACAAAGCGGCGGTTGTAGAACTCGACCTGGTTTTTCTTCTCGGCACCCCACTGGCGGTTGTGGAAGACCACAGCCGTGACGCCAATGTTCTCGCGCACGCAGGTCAGGACTTCGACCATGCTCATGGCCCAGGCACCGTCACCGGCATAGGAAATGGCAGGACGGTGCGGGGCGGCCACTTTGGCACCAATGATGGTGGGCAGTGCGTAGCCGCAGTTGCCGAAAGACATGGGTGCAAAGAAGCTGCGCGGCTTCTCGAAGCGCAGATAGCTGTGCGCCACCGCGTTGATGTTGCCGATATCGGTAGAAACCATGACGTCTTCGGGCATGGCCTTTTCAAGTTCGCGCAGAACCTGGCGAGGATGCAGGTATTGACCGCCAGAGAAAGTCTGTTCCGATTTGGCTTCTTCGATGACATCCAGGCTGTAGGGATCTTTCTCGTGGGTCCATTCGTCGAGTTCTTTCTCCCAGGCGGCCTTTTCATCTGCGATTTTCTGGGCGCGTTCCTGTTTGGTGGCATCGCAGGCCAGTTCGCGGTTTTCGAGGCGTCCGACCAGTGCCGTGGCGGCTGCACCGGCATCGGCGCAGATGCCAACGGAGATTTTCTTGACCAGGCCAAGTACCTTGTGGTTGGCGTCGATCTGGATGATCTTGGCATCTTTGGGCCAGTAGTCCATGCCATGCTGGGGCAGGGTGCCGAATGGGCCAAGACGGGATCCCAGGGCAATGACGACGTCTGCCTGGGAGATCAGCTTCATGCCGGCCTTGGAGCCCTGGTAACCCAGCGGGCCGCACCAGAGCGGATGGCTGGCAGGGAAGGAGTCGTTGTGCTGGTAGCTGTTGACCACGGGGGCGCCCAGGCGTTCGGCCAGTGCCTTGCACTCTTCAACCGCATCGCCCATGACCACACCGCCACCCGACAGGATGACAGGGAACTTGGCCTTGGCGAGGAGATCAGCGGCTTCGTCCAGGGCGTTCTCGCCGCCAGCGCCGCGCTCGAGCTCGACGGGCTGGGGGATTTCGCAGGTGATTTCACCGTAGAAGTAGTCGCGCGGGATGTTCAGCTGCGTGGGACCCATGTCGTTGGTGGCACGCTCAAAGCAGCGGCTGGTGTACTCGGCAATGCGTGCCGGGTGCGTGACATGGCCCTGGTATTTGGTGAATTCCTGGAACATGGGCAGCTGGTTGCATTCCTGGAACCCGCCCAGACCGATGGTACCGGTGCCGGCTTCGGGCGTGATGATGACCACCGGGCTGTGTGCCCAGTAGGCGGCAGCAATGGCGGTGACACAGTTGCTGATGCCGGGGCCGTTCTGGCCGATGACCATGCCGTGACGGCCGGATGCCCGGGCGTAGCCGTCGGCCATGTGGGCAGCACCCTGCTCATGGACAACCGGAATGAGCGTGATGCCGGCAGGGGCAAAGATGTCCATGGCATCCATGAAGGCGGATCCCATGATGCCAAACATTTCGGTCACGCCATTGGCGACCAGGGTTTCAACAAAAGCCTCGGATGGTGTCATTTTTTGTACGCCTGACACCACGGTGCGGGCGTCGGCGCTTGCGGACGAGGTACTCATGAGAGACGGCCTCCTGTGAAGATAAATAATGGAACGGGGTATTTTGAATTCAGCGTGTGAAACGGTAATTGAACGCCAAATCTCGAAGAGTGTCAAGGGTTTGTCTCGAAAAACGATACAAACTAGTCCAAAAAGCAGGGGCGTGGTAAAGTTGAATCGTGCGTCTCGCGCTGCGCAGGCGGCACGCAGGTTATCGTTTCAAACACTAAAGCACCAGGCAGGCATCAGAGCAGAGGACGGCGTCTGTCTGAAGGAGGATAGGGTGACCGAGTCTGCACCTACCACACCCGATATTCAGGTTGCCGTTCGCGATGTCTTCGGCATTGATTCCGATCTGCAGGTTCCTGCTTTCAGCGAGCGCACGGCTCATGTTCCCGAGGTCGACACAGCTTACCGCTTCAACCCTGAAGTCACATTGGCCGTTCTGGCCGGTTTTGCCCATGACCGGCGTGTGATGGTGCAGGGCCGGCACGGCACGGGCAAGTCAACCCACATCGAGCAAATTGCCGCACGTCTGAACTGGCCATGCGTACGCGTCAATCTGGACGGGCACATCAGCCGGCTGGATCTGGTCGGCAAGGACACCATCGTCATTGAAGATGGTCGTCAGGTTACGGCATTCCAGGAAGGCATCATTCCGTGGGCCCTGCAGCGTCCCGTTGCCCTGGTCTTTGACGAATACGATGCCGGTCGGCCGGATGTCATGTTTGTCATACAGCGCATACTGGAGCGGGATGGCAAGTTTACCTTGCTGGACCAGAACAAGGTCATTACGCCGCACCCGGCATTTCGCCTGTTTGCCACGGCCAACACGATCGGGCTGGGCAATCTGTCCGGCCTCTATCATGGGGTACAGGTTCTCAACCACGCCCAGATTGATCGCTGGAACATCGTCGCCACACTGGACTACCTCTCTCCGGAAGAAGAGCTTGAAATCGTCCTGGCCCGCGTGCCCTTCAAAGACAGCGACCGCGGTCGCGACCTCATCCGCGCCATGATTGCCGTGGCTAACCTGACCCGCCAGGCCTTTGCAGCAGGGGATCTCTCCACGCTCATGTCGCCCCGCACCGTCATTACCTGGGCAGAAAACTGCGAACTGTTCCGGGATCCGGCACTGGCTTTCCGTTTCGCGTTCCTCAACAAGTGTGACGAGGCCGAGCGTCCACTGGTGGCTGAATATTATCAGCGCTCCTTCGATGTCGAGCTTGACGCATCCTGGCTGCACGGGCCCGATACGGCCGAAGCATGACTTCCGGAACACAACGACACCAATTGCAACTGGAAGAGCTGGCATCCGCCAGCATCCGGGCATTGGCGGCTGACCACCAGCTCGCTTTCCGGCGTGGTGTCCTGTGCCGGGGCGATACCCCTTTGCCTGCCCATGCTCCGCATCTGCGAATCACGCCCGAGCAGCGCGACCTCCAAACGCTCCGGGGTTTGGCTGATGCACAGGCCCTGCGCATCCGTTACTCCGACGATGCCTTGTTCGCCCGCCAATGTCCGGAAGATCCGGTCGAACGCCTGCTGTTCGAGATGCTGGAACAGTTTCGTGCCGAAGCGCTGGTCCCGACAACACTGCGGGGCGTGCGCAGCAATTTGCACGCCCGTTTCCTTGCGTGGTCCAAGGGGTTTCACGAGGCCGGCCTGACTGACACGGCAGCAGGCAAGGTGCTGTTTACGGTCGCACAGATGGCCTGGTCGCGCCTCCATGCGGTGTCGGTGTTTGCCGATACGGAAGATTTCATTGAAACCACACGTGGCAAGTTGGGCGTCCATATCGGGGGCTGGTTGGCGCAACTGCGTCTGCACCGTCACGATCAGGAAGCCTTTGGCGAGCAGGCCCTCATGCTCGCCCGCCATGTCGCTCGCGAGCTTCAGGGGCTGATTGACGAGCAGGACGGCGAAGATGACGATGGCGGGGTGGACGACAACCGCCGCGCTTTTGCCTTGTTGCTTGACTTTGAAGATGAGGCCGTTGAACGGCCGGCCGCCGTGGCCAGCGGGCATAGCGCGGCCTTTGATCAGACCGAGCAGCGCTATCGCATTTACACGGACGAATACGACGAAGAAATTGATGCCACCCGGCTGGTCCGCAGTGCCGTGCTGGATGACTACCGCAAGGAACTCGATTCACTGATTGCCCGGCAGCGGGTCAGCCGCTTCCGCTTGTTGCGGCTGCTGACCCAGGCCTTGTCGTTGCCTGAGCGCGAGGGCTGGTTGCACGGCGAAGAAGAGGGCCTGATCGACGGTCGCCGTCTGGCTGACCTGGTCAGTGCACCCATGCAGCGCGATATCTTCATGCAGGAGCGTTATGTTGCCCAAACCCATAGCGCCGTGACCTTCCTGATTGACTCATCAGGATCCATGAAAGATTACGCACGTCCGTTGGCGGTGTTGCTGGGCATCATGGCGGGTGCACTGGAGCAGATTGGCGTCACAACCGAAGTCCTGGGCTTCAGCACACGTACCTGGAATGGCGGCCGCGCCTATCGGCACTGGCAGCGTTCCAGCCGTCCAAAATTCCCCGGTCGCATGAACGAACGTTCGCATCGCATCCTGAAGTCGAGTCAGCAAACGTGGCGCAAGCACCGCAACGGTATTGCCAGTCTGTTCCGGGCCGATCTTTTTCGCGAAGGCATTGACGGCGAGGCCGTGCTGTGGGCGGCATCAAGGCTGTTCGAAACCAATGTCAGCCGGCGTATTCTGGTCGTGATCTCTGATGGCTGCCCCATGGATACGGCAACCAATCTGCTGAACGACGACTTCTATCTTGACAACCATCTGAAGCAGGTGGTGGCCGACCTGGAATCGCGCAGCGGGCTGGAGTTTGTGGGCCTGGGCGTGGGCCTGGACCTGAGCCCGTTCTATCGGAACAATCTGGCGCTGGATCTGGATAACGGCCTGCAAAACGAGGCAATTTACGATCTCGCCGCCATGCTTGCCCCACGGCGGTAGCGGTACGTCAATTACGCCACGCTGTGGGCGGATTCGTGCTCGGTTTCGATCTGTGCCAGTGTCTGGGCCGCGCGCTGCAGCGCCGGCAGGGTAAGCAGAGCCTTGTCGGCTGTCATGCGCATGATGGGCGCCTGAATGGCCAGCCCCATGTTTGAGCGGCTGTCGCCAAGCCGGGGTACCAGGACAGCAATGCAAAACAGCCCCGAGATGAACTCTTCGTTATCGAAGGCGTAGCCATTTTCCTTGACCAGCTTGATCTCGTCTTCAAGCGCTTCCAGTGTGGTCAGCGTATTGGGCGTGTATTGCTTGAGTGGGGTGTGGCCCAGCAGGCGTTTGCGCTGTCTGGCGCTCAATTGTGCAAGAAACAGCTTGCCACTGGCAGAGCAGTGGGCCGGTACGCGCGAGCCGGGATGCAGATAGACCCGCAGCGGGGCAGCAGTTTCGGCCCGATCAAGATAGAGAACTTCGCTGCCAGAAAATGCCGTGATGTTGCAGCTCTCGCCGACCACTTCGCGCAGATGCGTCAGAACACGATGACGGGCGCCGTGCAAGGTGTCGTTAAGGAGCAGGTTTTCGGCCAGGCGGCGCAGCCGGGGGCCGGTGCCGTAGTGGCGTCTGTCGGTGTCCCGCTGCAGCATGCCGGCCGATTCGAGTTGCTGCAACATGCGATGCAGCGTGGGTTTGGGCAGGGTGGTCTGCTCAACCAGGTCTTGCAGTGTGAAGAGCTGATCGCGCGTGGCGACGAGCTCCAGCAACCCCAGCAAACGCATGGTGGGGGTGTCCCCTAAATCTTTGACGGTGTGTTCATTCATAAGCTTGGACGCCGGGATCTCACAAACCAGCACCAATGATTTCATTTATTGGATTTTAGTGGAATTATCTCCGCTTGTATATTGTAGTTATGTTAAAGCGCTTCTCCTATGACCAGATCAGGCAGCCCCGTGACGATGCCTGGGAACAGGCACAGAATCACGATGGCGAGCATCATGACCAGCACGTAGGGTAGCGCACCCATCAAGATATCACGCGTGGGTACCTGCGGTGCAATGGAGTTCAGGACGAACAGATTCAATCCCACGGGTGGGGTGATCAGGCCGATTTCCATGTTGATGGTCAGCACCACGGCAAACCAGTAGGGATCAAAGCCTGCCTGCATGATGATGGGGTGCAGCAGCGGGGCGGCCATGACAATCACCGCCACCGGCGGCAGGAACATGCCGGCCACGAGAAGAAAGATGTTGATGATGGCCATCAGGGCCCAGCGGTTGATCTCCAGTGCCGCAATGGTGGCTGCCAGCGACTGCGTGATGTAGAGCGATGACAGGGCAAATGAAAACAGTTCGGCAGAGGCCATGATCATCATGATCATGACGCTTTCGCGCATGGCAGAGCCAAAAATGCCGATGTAGGGCCGCACCTTGAAGAGCCGGTAGACAATCACGACCACGAGCAGGGTCAGCATGGCACCGGCGCCGGCGGCTTCCGATGGCGTGGCGACACCACCATACAGCACGAACATGATGCCCAGGATGATGATCAACAGGGGGGCAACCCGGGGCACTGTGGCCAGCTTTTCCTTGAGGGTGTAATGCAGGTTGGCGGCATTGAACTGGTAACCCTGCCTTCTGGCATCAATGATCGCCCAGATCATGAACATGATGGTCAGCATGATGCCCGGAATCACCCCCGCCAGGAACAGCCGGCCAATGGACGTCTGTGTGGCGATGCCGTAGACAATCATGGTGACGGACGGCGGAATGAGGATGCCCAGGGTGCCGCCGGCGGCAATGGAGCCGGTGGCCACAGACTTGGGATAGCCACGGTCGAGCATTTCGGGGATGCCCATCTTGCCGATGGCGGCGCAGGTGGCCGGGCTCGAGCCGGTCATGCCCGAAAAAATGGCACAGGCACCAATGTTGGACAGCACCAACCCGCCGGGTACCTTGTACAGCCAGCGATCCAGCGCCTTGTAGAGGTCGCCTCCGGCTGGGGTGCCGGCCACGATGGCGCCCATGAGGACAAACATGGGAATGGCAACATAAGCCAGATTGGCTATGCCGGCAAACATGGTTTCGGCCATCACGTAGATGACATCAAAACCCATGTCGAGAAACAATCCGGCAATGGCGGCCAGGCCCAGCGCAAAGGCAATGGGCATGCCGGTTATGAGAAGGACGCACAGCCCCGTGACCAGTGCAATCCCGGCAATCATCGGGGTCATGGATGGGCTCCTGAAAGTTTCAGCAGTTCGGCTACATACTGCATGGCCAGCAGAAAGAATCCGATCACCATGGGTGTCAATGGCATCCACAGGGGTATTGCTGCCACACTCGGAGTGGTCCAGCCACCTTCGATCGCCTCGAACAGGTGGATGGCCGCGGCGACCATCATGACCGCCGAGAAAGCCAGACCCATGACCGCGCCAATTCGCTCAAGGTTGAGGCGGGTGCGGCGGGTCACCAGCATCTGAATGACGTCCACCCCTACATGGCCCTTTTTCAGGAGCACATAGGGTGCACCCAGAAAAATGGCAGCCGTGGCACTGAACACCACCGCTTCGGTTTGCCAGACCGTCGGGGCACGAAAGAAATAGCGCATGATGATCATCTGACAGACCACCACCATGGCAACAATCAGCAAGCCGGTCGATACCACGCCACAGGCCCGCGATATGGCGTCCATCGCATGGATAAAGCGTCGCGACATAAGGATTCCTTCAGGCAGGGCAGGCTGCCACCGAGTCTGCCCTGCAGGCGATTGAACAAGCGTGAATGACCGGGGTCAGTCGACGGCCAGGGCTTTCTTGAGAAGTTCGTCCCCGCCCTTGACCTTTTCGGCGAAGTTCTTGTAAGACGACGCCTTGGCCACTTCCATCCAGGCATCGAAGTCATCTTTGGACATGGAGGTGACTTCAACGCCGGCTTTGGTGAAGGCGTCCTTCATCTTTTCTTCACCTTTGCGGGATTCGCCAATGAAGTATTCTTCGGCCTTGCTGGCAGCGGCGTGGATGGCATCACGTTGCTCGTCATTGAGGTTGTCGTAGACTTTCTTTGACATGATGACCGGCTCGTACATGAACCAGAGGGCATTGTCCCCGGGTGCGGTCAGGCACTTGACTTGTTCGTAGAGGCGGTAGGAAACAAAGCTGTCATTGGAGGTATTGGTGGCGTCCAGCACACCGGTTTGCATGGCGGTGTAGATTTCCGAGGACGGCATGGACGAAATGGAGGCGCCTGCCGCGGCCAGCATTTGCTCGAAGGCCGGCCCGGCTGCACGAATGACCTGCCCCTTGATGGTGTCGGGGCTGGTGATGCAGTGCTCCTTGGAGGCGAATCCGCCTGCCAGCCAGGCGTCGGCAATGACCACGGCGCCGTTGTCTTCCACGATGTCCTTGATGTCTTTCATGAAGTCAGATTCATTGAGACGCTGGGCATGATCGTAGTTGCGGACCAGGCCGGGCATGAGCGTGGCAGAAAACTGCGGCACACGTCCAGACGCGTAGTCCAGCGGAAAGGCCGACATGTCGAGCTGGGCACGGGTGATGGCGCCCCATTGTTCGTTGGCCTTGTACAGCGAAGACGAAGGAAAGACCTGGATTTCCAGGCCAACATCGGCGGCCTTGACTTCACGGGCAATGATTTGCACCATTTCGTCGCGGGGATCGCCTTGTCCGCCCGGAAACTGGTGGGATGCCCGCAATATGGTTTGTGCCGAGGCGGCTGTTGCCCCGGCGACCAGGGTGGCCAGCAGGGCGGTAGCAAGTTGCTTTTTCATGGTTGTCTCCTGATTATCGTTTTCTTGTGGGTAGTAGAGGTTGAGAGCAGGATGATGGACCGGGGCCAGGATATTGTTTGAGGACGGCCCGCTGCCTATCCCGGGTTGTCTGCAGACATGGAGGACCATGTTTCCCGCAGGACATTCTTTTGTACCTTGCCCATGGTGTTGCGGGGCAAGGCAGGAATGAAACGTATTTCCTTGGGCACCTTGAAGCCCGCAAGCTGGGTTTTCAGGGTGCTTCGCAGTTGTTCTTCATCAGGCTGGGCGTCGGTTCGGGCCACCACGGCAGCGACAACCGCTTCGCCAAAATCAGCATGAGGCACACCAATGACGGCAGACTCCAGCACGCCGGGCTGTTCGTCGATGACAAGCTCTATCTCCTTGGGATAGACATTGTATCCACCGGAGATGATCAGATCCTTGTTGCGTCCGACAATGGACACGACATCGGCGGGGATATTATCGCCGCCGTAGCAACCCATGTCGCCGGTTCGAAACCAGCCATCGCGGGTGAACTCTTCGCGGGTTTTTTCGGGCATGCGCCAGTAACCGGAGAAGACGTTGGGGCCCTTGACCTGGACGTGGCCGATCTCGCCGGTTGGCACCACCTGGTCTTCATCGTTGACGATACGCAACGCAACGCCCGGCAAGGGTCTGCCAACCGTGCCCGCCAGACGCTGGCCATCGCGGGCATGGAAGGGATTGGAGGTCAGCATGATGGTTTCACTCATGCCGTAGCGCTCAAGAATGCGCTGTCCGGTACGGGTCTCGAAATCCTCGAACGTGTCGATGAGCAGCGGGGCCGATCCGGAGATGAACAGGCGCATGTTGCGACAGACATCAGCCGTGAAACGGGGGTCATCCAGCAGGCGGACATAGTAGGTCGGGACGCCCATCATGACGGTGCTTTCAGGCAGGTAGTGGAGGGCCTGGTCAATATCCAGCCTGGGGAGCCAGTTCATGCGGGCGCCGGCAAGCAGTGCGGCATGCGAGGCGACAAACAGGCCATGCACATGAAAGATGGGCAGCATGTGCAGCAGGACATCGGCGTCCGACCAGCCCCAGTATTGATGCAGCACTGCTGCGTTGGATGACAGGTTCCCATGGCTGAGCATGGCGCCCTTGCTGCGGCCGGTGGTGCCCGAGGTATAGAGAATGGCAGCCAGGTCATCGGCGGAGCAGGATTGCGTGCTAAATTCATCAGGCTGGCTGGTGGCCGCCTCTGAAAGGCTTCCCTGCCCCTGGGCATCCAGGGTGAGCACATGCGTGCCGGGCGTGTTTGCCACCAGCTTGCGCATGGCTCCCTCGCGTGAGGGGTCGCATACCAGTATGGCTGGCTCGGCATCCGTCACAAAATAGCTGACCTCGGCATCGCGATACGCGGTATTCA
>DATGUI010000203.1:0-12559 GCA_035301405.1 Burkholderiaceae bacterium | reverse complement strand
AACGTGCAGGACGGCGCGGTCATGCATACGGATCCGGGTTGTCCGCTACAGCTCGGAGAAAACGTCACCATCGGCCACCAGGCCATGCTGCACGGTTGCCGCATCGGCAACAACAGCCTCATCGGCATTCAGGCCGTCATTCTCAATCATGCAGTCATCGGATCGCATTCGCTGGTGGGGGCTGGGGCTGTCGTCACCGAAGGCAAGGTCTTTCCGGAGCGCTCGCTTATTCTTGGTGCGCCAGCCAAAGTGGTGCGCACGTTAAGTGATGAAGAGGTCGCCAGTCTGCAGGATAGCGCCGATACCTATCAGGCCCGTGCACGGCAATTTCAGAAAGGGTTGATGCGTCTTTAGCCAGTCAGCGTCCGTATAATCTTACCCATGGGAAAAAAAATCCTCATTGTCAGGACATCGTCGCTGGGCGACCTGGTACACATGCTGCCCGCGATGTCAGATATCGCGCATCATGTGCCTGACGCCGAGATAGATTGGATAGTCGAGGACAGTTTTACCGAAATCCCGGCCTGGCATCCTGCCATCAGGGAAGTCATTCCTATTGCCCATCGGCGTTGGCGCAAACACTGGTGGTCCACGGACACCCGCGCGGCCCGGCGCGCCTTGCGCGCCAATCTGGATGCCCGGCACTACGACATGGTGCTGGACATGCAAGGCTTGATGAAATCCATCTGGCTGGTCCGGCAAACGCATGGCGAGCGCCATGGTCTTGATCGCGCGTCGGTGCGCGAGCCCATGGCATCGTGGTTTTATGACGTCCGCCACACAGTAGAGTTCTGGCAGCCGGCCATCATTCGTCAGCGCACACTGGCCTCCCTTGCGCTGGGCTATCAGTACCAGGGGACACCTGATTACGGCCTGCAGCAATTTACTGAGGGTACCCACGTTCAGCCATGTGCTGTCATCATGCCGTCTGCCAGCCGCCCAGACAAGCTGTGGCCCGAAGAAGACTGGCGCGAGGTCTTCAAGAACCTCCTTGATCGGGGGCTGTCGTTGCAGTTGCTGGCCGGCAATGCGTCGGAAGCCGCCCGGGCCCGGCAACTGGTTGGCGATCTGCCCCGGGCTGAAGTCCTGCCCACCATGAATCTGACTGCCGTGGCCGAAGTCCTGGCACGGGCACAGCTCATGATCGGTCTGGACAGCGGCCTGACGCATCTGTCTGCAGCGTTGTCCCGACCGACCATTGGCATTTACATTGCCTCGACACCGGTGCGTACCCCTCTGGTCAGTACAGCGTACACCGCCAGCCTGGGCGAGCGGGGCAACCCGCCTTCGGCGCAGACGGTGCTGGCCGCCATCGACCAGGCGCTTAAGCCAGGCCTGCCCGCGCTGGCCCAGAATGGCGGCATGGTCAGCACGTACGGACCATAGCCTTGAACCGTTTCGTCTATAACCTCACCATCACCTTGCTGTCACCTGTGCTGCTGGGCTGGATGGCTTTGCGGGCGCGGCGTGCCGGGGGGCAGTGGCAAATCCTGTCCGGAGAGCGTTTCGGACGCTACGCGGGCGCCAGTCCACTGCGTCGTCCGGTATGGGTGCATGCCGTCAGCCTGGGCGAGACCCGGGCCGTCCAGCCCTTTGTCCAGGCGCTGCTTGATCAAGGCGAGACGGTGCTTCTGACGCATCTGACGGCAACGGGGCGGGCAGAAGGGCAGCGCCTGTTTGCTGCCGGGATAGCGGCAGGTCAATTGGTGCAGCAGTGGATGCCTTATGACTTTGCCCGGGCGACACGGCGCTTCATGCGGCATTATCGGCCCCGTGCCGGTGTACTCATGGAGCGCGAGGTCTGGCCCAATCTGATTGCCGCTGCACGTGCCGAGTACATCCCCATGCTGCTGGTCAGTGCGCGTTTCTCAGACCAGGCGTTGCGTCAGAGCCTGCGCCTGGGGCGTGTGATGCAGCAGGCCTATGGTTCGTTTCATGCCGTATATGCACAGACCCTTCAGGATGCCCAGCGGCTGGAGCAGGCCGGGGCGGTGGCCCCGTCGGTATCGGGCAATTTCAAGTTTGATGTCAGCCTGCCTGCGCGGCAAATCCGCGAGGGGCGTGAACATGCTCAGGCGCTGGGGCGTCGCATCATTGCCATTGCCAGTACCCGGGAAGGCGAAGAAGAATCCTTTGTACAGGCTATTCAGCATGTGGCACAGCGGGCACAGGCGCAGGGCCGGCCATTGATTGATGACTATCTTTTTCTGCTGATACCCAGGCATCCGCAGCGCTTTGACCTGGCAGCCAACCTGCTTGAGGCCGCCCAACTGCCCTTTGTGCGACGCTCTGCGCTGATAGAATCCGGTCTGGGTGTGGCCGGTATGGCCAAGGCTTGTGAGAATGCACTCGTCCTTGTGGGCGATACACTGGGCGAAATGCCACGTTATTATGCGAGTAGCGATGTGGCCATTGTCGGTGGCAGTTTTGAACGCCTGGGTGGGCAGAACTTCATCGAGGCCTGTGCCATCGGGGTGCCGGTCATTGTGGGCCCCCACACGCGCAACTTTCAGCAGGCAGTGCAGGACGCCATTGACGAGGGTGCAGCCGTGCGGGTGGCCGATGCCAGTCAGGCCGTCGCCCGGGCGCTGGAACTGCTCGAGGACGGCACGGTGCTGGCACGCATGAGCGAAGCCGGCACGCATTGGGTAAAAAAACATACGGGCGCTGTCCAGCGTGTCATGACTGCGCTGGAAAAACTGCCATGATCAATATCGGATACAAGACAGGAATCGCCATGCGGGTCATTTTTTTTCTGGTTGTCATCGCCAACCTGGCGCTGCTGGCCTTTGGTCAGGGTTTCTTCGGGCCGCCTCCTGCCGAGCAGGGTCGCAACCCGCAGATGTTCAGTCAGCGCAATCATCACGCGATTACGTTGGGTGAACCCCAGACAGCCTCTGACAACACCAAGGATGAAGCATCATGAAACCGATTCGCAAAGCCGTATTCCCTGTTGCCGGTTTGGGCACCCGGTTCTTGCCGGCAACCAAGGCCATGCCCAAGGAAATGCTGCCCGTCGTGGATAAGCCTCTGATTCAGTATGCAGTGGAAGAGGCCATCGCAGCGGGTGTGACCGAGCTGATATTCGTGACTGGCCGCAACAAGCGGGCCATCGAAGATCATTTTGATCGCGTCCCTGAGCTGGAAAGCGAGCTCGAAAGCAAGAACAAGACAGAATTGCTGGAAACGGTGCGAGGTATGTTGCCGGCTCATGTCAATTGTATTTATACCCGCCAGCCAGCGCCGCTGGGCCTGGGGCATGCCGTATTGTGTGCAGCCCCCATTGTGGGCGACGAGCCCTTCGCCGTCTTGCTGGCCGACGATCTGCTGGATGCTGAAGTCTCGGTAACCAGACAGCTGGTTGACGCCGCGCATCAGCATAATGGCAGCATTCTGGCCATACAGTCCGTCGACTCAGCCGACACGCATCGCTATGGCATTATCGGTGGCACTGCCGAAGATTCGCGCACCACACGGGTGGACCGCATCGTCGAGAAACCCCAACCCGCAGAGGCTCCATCAAACCTGGCGGTGGTCGGACGTTATGTCCTGGTGCCCGAAATCTTTGACTGCCTCAGGGAAACAGAACCCGGTATCGGGGGGGAGATCCAGCTTACCGATGCGATTGCCAAATTGCTGGGAAAAAGCGGGGTCTTTGGTCATCAATATCAGGGAATCCGACACGATTGTGGCAGCAAGGAAGGTTTTTTCCGGGCGACGGTAGAACTGGGGAAAAAGTATCACGGGTTGACGCCCGACTAGTCGCGAGCTCTGACACGGGCAAGCTGCGCAACCCTGGCCAGGCCATCCAGGACGGGCGCCACCAGGGTTCGGGCAGGCGGCCTCTGCAGTCCGTGCTGCGTCTGCAGCGTCTGCAGCTGGGTCTGGACTTCATCAGCCACGAGGAGCCAATTGCCACCGGTACAAAAAACGATGGGTGCCAGCCGAAATTGCCGCAGGGTTGCCTGCCATTGCCGGGCCACTGCGCCCGCTTGGGCGGCCGTGATACCACTGATGATCGCCTGATGGGTGTCACGCGGAAAATCCACCACGGTTCCGTGCGCGCTGGGCAGATCGGCAGTTTGTGTGGCCAGGGCCTGGCGCATGAGTTCTGCCCCTGGCAGGATGAGCCCGCCGGCAAACTGCCACCCGGATGGTGTGGGGCACAAGACATCCACCGTGGTGGCTGTTCCAAAGCTGGCCAGCAACAGGGGTGTGGTGTGGTCTTCGGCATGGGCAGCCAGGCCCAGCATGGCCGCCCAGCGGTCGGCGCCCAGCTTCTCCGGCTCCTGGTAGTTGTTGACGACATTCAGTTCACTGGCGTAATCCATGCCGCTCAGCCACTGCGCGGGCGGACACTGGGCGCATGACAGTGCCTGCTGGATACGGGTTGCCGTATCCACGCCTGCCACATTAGTGCCCAGGGCCCGTACTGCAAGCACGCCCTGCTCATCGAGCCAGGTCACCAGCCTGTCCGTCTGGCTGTGTGGAATGGCCAGCGGCACAGTTTCGCGCTCGGTCGTATCCAGACAGCTCCAGCCCGCCTTGATGCGGGTATTGCCGACATCCAGAAGTATGGCCACACGGCGATGGGCATATCCAGAAGTGTTCATGCATGGCTCCATTGCCGGTCACGTACCGAGACATCGCCGACGGTGATGCTGTGCACACCCTGATTGTTTCGCAACTGCAGCTGTCCGAAGGCATTGATGCCACAAGCCACCCCCTGCTGAAGCAATTTGCCCTGGTCTGTGATGTTTACCTGTTTGCCGGCAAGGGCATCCACGGCCTGAAAGCGGCTGACGAGGTTTTCCAGCCCATGCAGTGAGATGTCGCCAATGGCCTGTCTCCAGGCATGGGCGATATCGGCAACCATGCTGACAGCGGACAGCGATGCAGCGTAGATGTCGGCGTTGGCGACTTGAGACCAGTCGGCAATGCGGCGCTGCAAAGACTGACTCAGGGCCCGGGCGTCTTGCAGATTGATACCAATACCAATAATGATGACATGATGGTCGGCTGCCTTTCTAAGCGTGCCGGCGCGTGTGGCCTCGACCAGAATGCCGGCGAGCTTGGCTGACTGCCACTGGATATCGTTGGGCCACTTCATGGTCAGATGGGGCCGGTTGCCCGTTCTGAGCGGGCGACGCAGTACCTCGCAAGCCACCATGCCAGCCAGCGGGGACAGTGCCGGCAGTCGGTCAGGAGGCAGGAATACGTCGAAGGCGCAGGAAAACATCAGGTTGGCGCCGGGAGCGTTATGCCAGGTACGGCCGGCGCGTCCCCGGCCGGCGTCCTGTCTGTGTGCCCCGAGCAGCCAGGGGCGCGGACCATGGCCGTCGTCCTGGCGCGCCTGGTTGTACAGGTCCAGATTGGTCGAGATGGTGCGGTCTACCCAGGTCACCTGACCAAAGTCTGGCAGATACAACGGCAGGGTGGCCTGCATGTCGGTCGCCGGAAGCAGCATGGTCACGTTACGATGCAGGGAAGGAGTATGCTCTGACATGCTCAAATGGCGCAAGAAGAAGCGCATAGTTTATCAATTTCGGATCGCTCTCAAGAGGTTTTTATGGCTCGCAGCAGGAAAAATGTCGTGTTCGAAGGGCTGGCCGGCCCGATAGATGCGGTGATCGACTGGCCTGATGGCACCCCAAAAGGCTGGGCACTGGTCCTGCATCCGCACTCCTTGCAAGGAGGAACCCGTGACAACAAGGTGGTGACCACCATTGCCCGTGCCTCTGTGCACGACGGTCTGGTTGCCGTGCGGCCCAACTTCAGGGGGGTGGGGCAATCGGCCGGCGCGTTTGATCATGCCGATGGAGAGACGGCAGACATGCTCGAGCTGATACGGCAGTTTGCAGCAGAATACCCGGAGGCCGCCGGTGGTCGGTGGCTGCTGGGCGGGTTTTCTTTTGGTACCGCGGTTGCAGCGCGTGTGTACCAGACGCTGGCCGAGCAGCAGGCGGTATTGCCGGATGCCCTGATACTGGCCGGTGCGGCCGTCAGCCGCTTTTCCGAGAGCGACATTCCGTTGCCTTCGCATACCATTCTCGTCCATGGGGAAGATGATGATGTCGTTCCCCTGGATGAAACCATGATTCTGGCAAGGAAAGCTGATCTCCCTGTGGTCGTCGTGCCCAATGCCGGACATTTCTTTCATGGCAAACTGACCGTTCTGAAAGATATTGTTGAACAACGACTCAAAACAATGTGACAGCGTCTTGCAGATCTTCGCAGGTTGAAAACTGCTGTCTATAATGGCCACTTGCCCGCCTGGTGGCGTTTCTATTCCTTGTGTGAAAGCCATGTTCCTTTCTCAACCTTTTGCTCGTTTACGTCGCGCGTTTGCCGCGGCGCTTGTTGTTATTGCTCCGCTTGCAATACCGTTTGCTTCCCATGCCGAAGACAGTCCGGCAACTGCCGTTGCAGCACCTGCTCCGTCGCTGGCACCCGAACTGACCCGCGTTGGCGAGTTGTCATCAATCCCGGCTCCGTCGCTGGCGGTTCCGGCGTGGCTGTCGCTCGATGCCAATAGCGGGCAGATCATCGCCGCGCAGAACTCTCACGAGAAGATAGAGCCGGCATCATTGACCAAGATCATGACGGCCTATCTGGTGTTTGATGCACTCGAAAATGAAAGACTGACTCTGGATCAGCCCGTGCACGTGTCAGAGTTTGCCTGGAAAACCGAAGGCTCGCGCATGTTCATCCAGCCCAACAGCAAGGTCACGGTAGATGAACTGCTCAAAGGCATGATAGTACAGTCGGGCAATGATGCCACCGTGGCCCTGGCAGAAGCCGTCGCGGGCAGTGAGTCGGCGTTTGTGGCCCTCATGAACGAAGAAGCAGCCCGGCAAGGCCTGACCGATACCGTCTATGAAAATTCCAGTGGCCTGCCCGGTGACTCGCATCTCACCACCGCTTACGACCTGGCCATACTGTCCCAAAACCTGATTCAGGATTTCCCCCAGTATCTGCATTACTACAGCCAGAAGGAATACACCTACAACGACATCCGGCAAAACAACCGCAACCGCCTGCTCTGGACCGACGAAACCGTTGACGGCCTCAAGACCGGACACACCAGCTCTGCGGGCTATTGCCTGGTATCCACTGCACTGCGCGATGGCCGCCGCATCATATCCGTGGTGGCCGGTGCCGACAGCGATGCGTCCCGTACGGAAAGCAGCCTCAAGCTGCTGAACTGGAGCTTCCAGAACTTTGATACCGTCAAGCTCTTCGACGAAGACCACCCCGCCGTGACGGCGCGGGTGTGGCAGGGTGAGCACGACACTGTCGGCCTGGGTATTACCGGTCCATTGTGGGTAACCGTACCGCGTGGCAAGGGGCCTGAACTCACACCCGTGGCCAATTACACCCAGCCCCTGATGGCACCGCTTTCCGAGCACGCAGAGGTTGGTTCCATTTCCATTTCACTGGGCGACAAGATCCTGCGGGAAGATCCCCTCCACGTTTTGAGCAGTGTTGAAGAGGCCGGCTTTTTTGGTCGCCTGGTCGACAAGGTACGCTTGCTGTTTGAATGAACGCAATGAATGACAACGGAGACAATATGATCCAAGGGGTAGATAACGACAGCATCGTGTATTTGAATGGCGAATACCTGCGCCTCGCGGACGCCCGCGTATCGGTGCTGGATCGTGGCTTCATTTTTGGTGACGGTATCTACGATGTGGTGCCGGCCTATCGTGGCCGGGCCTTTCGCATGGCCGAGCACCTCAACCGGCTGGAGCGCAGCCTCAGGACGATAAACATCACGGTCGACATGGACCGTACCGACTGGGAAGACCTGGTCGCCAACATGCTTGAGCGTTCAGGCCTGGACGACTGTATGGTCTACATACAGGTCACCCGCGGGCCGGCCCGGCGGGACCACGCCTTCCCTGACGACGTTTCGCCCACCATCTTCTGCATGGTGTCGCCGTTCGAGCGTCCTACAACCAGCGAGCGCGAGCAGGGCTTGACGGCCGTGTCCATCCCGGATCAGCGCTGGCTGCGATGCGAAATCAAGTCCGTATCCCTGTTGGGCAATGTCCTGGCCAGACAGGCCGCGGTCGAGGCCAACGTTGATGAGGTCATCCAGTTTCGTGATGATCACCTTACCGAAGGGGCGTCCAGCAACATGTGGGTAGCTCGAAACGGCACCTTGCTGGCGCCACCGCGCGACAACCTCATCCTTGAAGGCATACGCTATGGTCTTCTTGAGGAACTGTCGGTACAAACCGGTGTGCCATTCGAGGCGCGCCGCATCTCCCGGGAAGAAGTCGAAACGGCCGACGAAATCATGATGACATCCGCCACACGCGAGATCCTGCCCATAACCCGGCTCGATGGCAAACCCGTGGGCGACGGCAGGCCGGGCGAGGTGTATCGCAAGCTGCGTGCGGGTTACGATCGCCTGATTCAAAACCTCGAGCAGGCCTGAAGCACCATGGCCGATACGCCGTCACTGGACTCCCTGATCGACTACCCCTGCGACTTCCCCGTGAAAGTCATGGGCAAGGCGCATCCGGAGTTTGCCAACACCATGACGCGCATCATCCAGGAGCACGACACCGCTTTTGACCCATCCACCGTCCAGATGCGTGCCAGTACCGGAGGCAAATACGTCAGCCTCACCTTCACCATTCTTGCGGTGTCCCGCAAACAGCTGGATGCACTCTATCATGACCTGAGCCAGCATCCCATGGTATCCATGGTGCTGTAATGCTGACGGTCAGGTGGTGCGCCGAAACGGATTATCAGACTGTCTGGCAAGCAATGCAGCGGTTCACGCGGCAGCGTGACGCCACCACCCCCGACGAAATCTGGCTGCTGCAGCATCCGCCTGTCTATACGCTGGGGCAGGCAGGCCGTCCCGAGCATATGCTCAACGCCAGGAATATCCCTGTCGTTCATACGGATCGTGGCGGCCAGATCACGTATCATGGTCCCGGCCAGCTGGTTGCCTATTGTCTGGTGGACCTCCGTCGGCGCGGGCTATTTGTCAGAACCTTTGTCACCCTGCTGGAACAAGCCCTGCTTGATTTGCTGACTGAGTTTGCCCTGCCTGCCCGTCGCATTGCAGGGGCGCCCGGAGTGTATGTTCCTGTCGCTTGCATGCAACACGCTGAAAACACCCCCGCGCTGCCACCTGGCCCGTCATCCTCGTCTGCGTCAAGCCATCCGGTCGTATTGCAAGAAAATGGCGCGGCGCTGTCATTTGCCGGCTGGGCAAAAGTGGCGGCATTGGGGCTCAAGGTCAGCAATGGCTGTACTTATCATGGACTGGCTCTGAACATCAACATGGATCTGGCGCCCTTTACTGCCATTGATCCGTGTGGGTATCAGGGCATGGTCACGACAGATCTGCAATCATGTGGCGTACCATTGTCCCTAAAGCAGGCGGGAAATTTGCTGGCCACAATGTTGGAACAGGCCTTGCAGAAGCACCCGCATCAGTCAGGAGCCCCGGCATGACCACCCAACCTTCTGTTCTCTTGCAAGAAAGACAAGGCGCCGTGCTTGTATTGACGCTGAATCGCCCCGACCAGTACAACGCCCTTTCCGAAGCGCTACTGACTGCACTGGAAGACACCTTGGCCGTCGCTGGACAAGATGAAAGCCTGCAATGTGTCGTCCTGGCGGCGTCAGGCAAGGCATTCTGTGCTGGCCACGACCTCAAGCAGATGCGTTCCCGGCCCGATCGCAACTACTACCAGGACTTGTTTTCCCAGTGTGGTCGCGTCATGCAGGCCATTGTGGATTTTCCGGTTCCGGTGATTGCCCGGGTGCAGGGCATGGCGACGGCGGCAGGCTGTCAGCTGGTGGCCAGCTGTGACTTGGCTGTTGCGGCCGATACGGCCCGATTTGCGGTGTCGGGCATCAACGTGGGGCTCTTTTGCGCAACGCCCGCTGTGGCGCTGACCCGGAATGTCCCCCTGAAAAAATCGTTCGAAATGTTGATTACCGGGGACTTCATCTCGGCACAGGACGCGGCGGTCCATGGGCTCATCAACCGTGCAGTGCCCGCTGATGAGCTCGACGCGGCCACGGCGGCGCTGGTAGACAGCATTTGTGCCAAGAGTCCGGTTGCCGTGCGTACAGGCAAGGCCATGTATCGGCGACAGGCCGCCATGGGTCTTCAGGAGGCTTATGGGTACGCTGCCGACATCATGGCAGGCAACATGATGGCAAACGATGCCTGTGAAGGCATAGACGCTTTTATTGAGAAACGCCCCCCGAAATGGAGTGGCCACTAATCATGTCAACTTCTGCAGAAACCTCTCCCAAACGTCGGCCAACGGTGCGTCCCGCCGCCAAAGACCCATTCCGCAAGAAGCGCGGCCAGGAAAAGACCCGACGCATACCCATCAAGGTGGAAACGGCCGAGCGCCTCAAGAAGCCCGACTGGATACGTGTGCGGGCAGCGGCGCCCGGTTCCCGCTTCCACGAAATCAAGCGTGTGCTGCGCGAGCATCGCCTGCATACCGTGTGCGAAGAGGCCTCCTGCCCCAATATCGGCGAGTGCTTTGGCAAGGGGACGGCCACCTTCATGATCATGGGCGACAAATGTACCCGGCGCTGCCCGTTTTGTGATGTTGCCCATGGTCGGCCCGACCCTCTGGATACGGAAGAGCCCATCAATCTGGCGCGCAGCATTGCCGCCATGAGATTGTCGTACGCAGTGATTACCTCGGTAGACCGCGACGATCTCCGCGACGGCGGTGCTGGTCATTATGTTGAGTGCATTCGGCAGGTCCGGGCGCTGTCACCTGACACGCGCATTGAAGTCCTGGTGCCCGACTTTCGTGGCCGGCTCGACCGGGCGCTGGATATCCTGGTGGCCTGTCCACCCGATGTCATGAATCATAATCTTGAGACGGTCCCCCGGCTCTATCGGCAGGCGCGACCCGGCGCCAACTACGAGCACTCCTTGCAACTGCTCTACCAGTTCAAGCAGCGCTACCCTGAAACGCCCACCAAATCAGGACTGATGCTCGGATTGGGTGAAACCGACGAAGAAATCCTGGAAGTCATGCGTGATCTGCGCGAGCACAACGTGGACATGCTGACCATCGGACAGTATCTGCAACCTTCCGATGCTCACCTGCCGGTGCATCGTTATGCGCATCCGGATACCTTCGCCATGCTCGAGGCCGAAGCCCGCAAGATGGGCTTCAGCCATGCAGCGGTTGGCCCCATGGTGCGGTCGTCGTACCATGCCGACGAACAGGCATTCGCAGCCGGCCTGGCGAGCTGACCTGCGTCGAGTGTGACATCAGATGTGATGGGCATCACGCATGTGATACCGGACAGCCTGCTGTGGATGTTCGTATACCGCCCATTCCACCGCATCAGGGCCGACCTCCATCGCTACGCTTGCCAGGGTCTTCTTGCCATCCTGGTCGCTGGCGGGATGCTCCCTGAAAACCGGCCACTGCGGGTGTGACTGATCGGCCAGAAGGGCCAGTGGATCGTGGGCGTCAGGCGCATCTTCAAGGCGCTGTGTCAGCAGTTGATGGCGTGCCTGGGACGACGGGGTGATCAATTGCGGTGTGTGTGCCCATTTGGGATTCAAGGCATGATCCGTATGCACCATCGGCCGGTTGATGGCACGGGTATAAACATGATCGTGATTGAATTCGATGCTCAGCAGGCTGCCGCCACCACGATGCGCCAACGCCAGATGGCAACCTCCGGTGCGGGCACTCTGGTTCAGCAGGGTAATCATGCCTGAAAGATCGGGTTGAGTCAGCAGGGCGCGCGTCACGACGGTGCGCGGCAGGCCAGGCGTCAGATCCATCCAGCGAAGGTCATCCACCACAATCACCATGCCGTGCTCGGTGACCGTGAACGTGTTCCCCGGCAGGGTACCCGGTACCACCAGGGTAGCGAATGCCGGGCCGCTGTCGGGTGTAATGGTGGCCAGGGTGCAGTGCCCCTTCAATGCCGCCGCCCCGTCATCATTATGGTAAATTTTTGGCGGCTTGCCCCCGGACAGCATGATGGTCGTGCTGCCTGCCACTGCCTGGGGATGGAGATCAGCCCGGCAATTCCAGGCAAACACCTCTTCAAAAGGCAGCTCCAGGCCGCGCGCCATCCCCTGGATTTCATCCAGCACGTAGGGGTGTTGCTGTTGTGTCAGCGTCTGCATGTCGGCAAGGATGTCCTGCGACACTTCAGCCTGCAGGGATTCCCACAATGCGCTCGGTCTCAGCTGGGCATGAACGACTTCGGCAGCAAAACGGCCAGCCTCCAGCCCGATCTGATAGGGGCTGCCGGCCAGTTCAAGATAATTCAGGGTGGGGGTTTGCATGATGCGCGTAGCGAAGCGTTAGTTGGGTGTCAGGGCAGACAGACCCAGTTGGGCGCGGCGTCGCAACCATTGACTGGGACGGTAGCGATCATCGCCCGTCAGCTGTTGCAGCGTGGCCAGGATATGGTGCGTTGTTTCCACCCCGAGCTGGTTGCACAGGCTGAGCGGCCCCTCTGGATAGTTCAGGCCCAGCTCCATGGCGCGGTCAATATCCGTGGGTTTCGCCACGCCGGTCTGGGCCAT
>DATGUI010000202.1:0-7966 GCA_035301405.1 Burkholderiaceae bacterium | reverse complement strand
ATAATCGCGCGCATCGCCACCATAGGTCTGCGACAGCACGGTGGTGATCGCCGCCGTGAGTGTCGTCTTGCCATGGTCAACGTGACCGATCGTGCCGACGTTTACGTGCGGCTTGGTGCGTTCAAACTTTCCTTTTGCCATGATTTATCCCATCAATCCTGTGATCGTTACTGACTGCGTGCGCTGATGATTTCGTCAGCGACGTTCTTAGGAGCCTCGGCGTAATGCTTGAACTCCATCGTGTAGGTAGCGCGACCTTGCGTTTGCGAACGCAGGCTGGTTGCGTAACCAAACATTTCGGCCAGCGGCACTTCAGCGCGGATGATCTTGCTGCCACCCGCGATATCTTCCATGCCCTGAACCATGCCACGCCGGGATGAGAGGTCACCCATCACGGTGCCGGCATATTCTTCGGGGGTTTCAACTTCAACAGACATGGTGGGCTCGAGAAGTACCGGGCTGGCTTTGCGCATCCCGTCCTTGAAACCCATGGACGCTGCAATCTTGAAGGCGTTTTCGTTGGAGTCGACATCGTGGTAGGACCCGAAGAACAGGGTGACCTTGACGTCTACAACCGGATAGCCTGCGAGCACGCCCGAGTGCAGGGTTTCCTGAATACCCTTGTCCACAGCGGGAATGTATTCGCGAGGCACCACGCCCCCCTTGATTTCGTCGACAAACTCGTAGCCTTCGCCCTGCTCGAGGGGTTCGAGCTTGAGCACTACGTGGCCGTACTGACCCCGTCCACCGGACTGGCGAACGAACTTGCCTTCGACCTCTTCGCAAACCTTGCGTATGGTTTCGCGGTAGGCCACTTGCGGCTTGCCGATGTTGGCATCCACATTGAATTCGCGGCGCAGGCGGTCGATGAGGACCTCGAGGTGGAGTTCGCCCATGCCGGAAATGATGGTCTGGCCGGACTCTTCATCACTGCGCACTCGAAAGGACGGGTCTTCCTGGGCCAGACGCGCCAGCGCGACACCCATTTTTTCCTGGTCGGCCTTGGTCTTGGGCTCGACGGCCTGAGAAATGACCGGCTCGGGGAACTCCATGCGCTCAAGAAGAATGTGAGAATCCAGATCGCAAAGGGTTTCACCCGTTGTGACGTCTTTCAGACCCACGACGGCAGCAATATCGCCTGCGTAGACTTCCTTGACCTCGTTGCGGCTGTTGGCGTGCATTTGCAGAATGCGACCAATGCGTTCGCGCTTGCCCTTGGCAGGGTTGTACACGGTGTCGCCCGAACGGAGCACACCGGAATAAACCCGCACAAACGTGAGCTGACCGACGTAGGGGTCGGACATCAGCTTGAAGGACAGGGCGGCAAACTTGCCGGCGTCATCGGCTTCGCGCGTGATGGGCTCTTCGTTGTCATCAATACCCTGAACAGCGGGAATGTCCACGGGAGAGGGCAGGTAATCGATCACGGCATCCAGCATGCGCTGAACGCCCTTGTTCTTGAAGGCCGTGCCGCACAGGACGGGCTGGATCTCGCCAGCGATGGTACGAATGCGAATGCCTTCGTTGATTTCTGCCTCGGTGAGCTCGCCCTCTTCGAGGTATTTGTCCATCAGCTTTTCGTTGGCTTCGGCAGCCGCTTCAACCAGCTTCTCGCGCCATTCTTCAGCTTGGTCGGCCAGGTCGGCCGGGATGTCGATGTATTCGAACTCCACGCCGTAACTGGCTTCGTCCCAGATGATGCCTTTCATCTTGACGAGATCAACCACGCCCTTGAAGTCGTCTTCGGCGCCGATGGGCAGCACGATGGCAACCGGATTGGCGTTAAGGCGCTGCTTCAGCTGGTCGAAGACCGTGAAGAAGTTGGCACCCGTGCGGTCCATCTTGTTGATGAAGGCCAGCCGGGGAACGCCATACTTGTTGGCCTGGCGCCAGACGGTTTCGGACTGAGGCTGAACGCCACCAACCGAGCAGTACACCATGCACGCGCCATCCAGGACACGCATGGAGCGCTCGACTTCAATCGTGAAGTCGACGTGACCGGGCGTGTCAATGATGTTGACATGGTGGGCAGGATAGTTGTTATCCATGCCCGACCAGAATGTGGTCGTGGCGGCAGACGTAATCGTGATGCCACGCTCTTGTTCCTGCTCCATCCAGTCCATGGTGGCGGAGCCTTCGTGGGTTTCACCAATCTTGTGGTTGATACCCGTGTAAAACAGGATGCGCTCGGTGGTGGTTGTCTTCCCGGCATCGATATGCGCGGAAATACCGATATTGCGGTAGCGCTTGATAGGGGTTTTGCGAGCCATGATGGGTTCCTTGGGTTACCAGCGGAAGTGGCTGAAGGCCTTGTTCGCTTCGGCCATCCGGTGGGTGTCTTCACGTTTGCGCATTGCGCCGCCACGGCCTTCGGATGCATCCATGAGCTCGCCGGCCAGGCGCTGGACCATGGATTGCTCACCCCGCCGCTTGGCGGCCTCGCGCAACCAGCGCATGGCCAGGGCAGCACGCCGCACGGGACGGACTTCCACGGGTACCTGGTAGTTGGCACCGCCGACACGACGGCTTTTGACTTCAACTACCGGCTTGATATTATTGATAGCCGTATTGAATACTTCTATGGGTTCCTTGCCGGTTTTCTCCTGGACGACATCCAGGGCACCGTAGACAATTCTCTCGGCTACTGCTTTCTTGCCCGAAAGCATGACAACGTTCATGAATTTGGCAAGATCAACGCTTCCGAATTTCGGATCGGGCAGAATCTCGCGTTTGGGGACTTCGCGACGACGTGGCATGAGGGTATTCCTTGTGACAGTTCAGTTGTACCGCTGTATGGCGGCCACGACCATTGAGAACAATGGCCACTTACATGCCATGGCTGCTGCCATGGCTGCACCATGATCAGGCCGGACCGGCCGGCCGGAAAACAGAAACAGATGGGGTGATCAGGCCTTGGGGCGCTTGGCGCCGTATTTGGAGCGCGACTGCTTGCGGTCTTTGACGCCCTGCAGGTCAAGTGCACCACGAACAATGTGGTAACGCACGCCAGGGAGGTCTTTGACACGCCCGCCACGAACCAGCACAACCGAGTGCTCCTGAAGGTTGTGGCCTTCTCCGCCAATATAAGAAATGACCTCGTAGCCGTTGGTCAGCCTGACCTTGGCAACCTTGCGCAGGGCCGAGTTGGGTTTCTTGGGAGTGGTGGTATAGACGCGCGTACATACGCCACGGCGCTGGGGGCAGTTTTCAAGCGCGGGGCTGTTGCCGCCGGGCCGCGCAACAGAGCGAGGCTTGCGCAATAACTGGGCAATAGTTGGCATGACCTGGATGAATCCTTCTTTACGTGTAGCCTCAAAAGGCGTTTGAATACAACACCCGCCCTGCAACAACTACAAGTAAAAGAGCGGATCTTGCATGCAAGATAATTTAAGCAATGCTTTGCTAAGCAGGTAATAATAGCATATTCACGCGTGCTACGGCAAGATTTGTTTTCCGCCCAAGTTGTATCGGTTATTATCACTGGGAACCATCGAAATGAAAGCCCCTGGCCACGGCTTTCCCAACAACACCAACCCTTTGCATGCATATGATCATTGCTTCTCTTGAAGACGATCTCGCCCACGGCGAGCTGATACAGTCTGCCCTGACGGCGCAAGGCTATCAGTGCAGGATCTTTACTGCATCCAGCGACCTGCTGACCGCGCTCGGTAAAGGCGAGGCGTTTGATCTGATCCTCCTGGACTGGGAAGTTCCCGATCTCAGCGGTCTGGATGTATTGCACTGGATACGTACAAACAAGGGATACGACACACCGGTGATGTTCGTCACCAGCCGCACCGCCGAGGAAGACCTGGTCACCGGGCTGAGCGCCGGGGCCGACGACTATCTCATCAAACCCATCCGCGTGCCCGAACTGCTGGCGCGCACGTCTGCGCTGCTGCGTCGCAGTGGCAGCAGCATGGTGACCACACAAGCGTTTGACTATGGTGTCTACCATGTGGATCAAACCAGTCAGACCATTCGTCTGCGCAACCGCAAGATCGACCTGGCACCCAAGGAGTACGAGCTGGCCGCCCTGTTCCTGCGCAACCCGGGGCGCCTGTTTTCCCGCGATGTCCTGAGTCAGAGCGTATGGAACCGCGACATCCCTGCCACCTCCCGCACCTTGGACACGCACCTGTCCAACATTCGTCGCAAGCTGAAACTGACACCCGAGAACGGCGTGCGGCTGCATGCATCGTATGCGCTGGGCTATCGGCTCGAACGCCTGCCCGATTCCGCCTGACCCGAGGTATCCATGATTCGTCTATATCGGTCTCTCGTTTCAGCTAGAGCACTGCTGTCCGTACTGGCGCTGCTCATTTCCGGTCTTTCCGTCCATGCCCAGCCCTCTGGTGCCTTGGGCGATGACTTCATCTACCGGGTTGTCCGGGACGATACCCTTATCCATCTGGCCCAACGCTACACCCACGACGATAGCAACTGGCGTAGATTGCAAGACCTCAATAATGTCGCTGAACCCACCCGGATGCCGATTGGCCGCATCATCCGCATCCCCTTCTCTCTGATTCCCGAAGAAACCGCCACGGCAACCATTGCTCATATCCGGGGCGAGGCCCGTGTCAACGGCAAGCGGGCGCGCGCGGGCGAAGTCATTCATGAAGGCGACAACCTGGAAACCGGCGACAGCAACAGTTTTCTGACTCTGGCGCTGCCGGATGGCGGCGAAGCCTCGCTTCCCGGTGCCACGACCATGCAGATCGAGCGTCTGCGCACCTTTACCGGCACCGGCCTCATCGATGCCATCATCAGGCTGCGTTCCGGCGGCCTGGAAACCTCCGTTGCCCCAGAAGACCAGGGCACCGGGCGCTACGAGATCCGCACACCCGTCAGCATTACCGGCGTCAGGGGCACGCACTTCCGTGTCAGGCTCGACACTCACCAGCATGTCTACAACGAGGTGCTTGCCGGCACGGCACAACTTGGCCAGGAGGCCGCCAACGGCCCGCAGGTCGCCACCAATCAGGGTGCCGTGGTGGAGGCCTCCGGAACCATACAACCCGTCAGGCGGCTATTGCCTGCGCCAGTACTGGCCGAAGCGCTGGATGGAAGCGAACTGTCCTTTGAGCCGCTTGAAGGCGCCGTTGGATATCAGGTCCGCACCGCCGCCGACCCGCTCGGTATCCGGCCCTTCAGTGTCCAGGCCCTGGCCGAACCGCCTGCGGTGCTTGGCATACCCAGTGCAACAACCTGGTATGTGCTGGTGCGTGGCATTGATGAAAACGGCTTGATGGGACCCGATGCCGTCCTCGAGGTGGAAGGCGGCCACGTCCTGACAAGCACAGATGGGCTGGCCGTACTCGATGGCAGCGGACAGCCCGTGCAACTTACTGTTTACTGAGACCACCGACACGCCTGACCTATGGCAGCGGCCCAGGAACTTCAACAAGCAGCGCTAGCCAGGCGGCTCCAGCAACGCATCATCGCCGAATGGCGCTGGACGACGGCCTTGCTGCTGACGGCAATATTCCTGCTGAACGCGTTTGGCGGACACCTGGGGCTGAGCCGACTGGATAACATCCTGCACGATACGCTTGCCCGGATGGCGGTATACGGAACCACACCACAGTCTGACGATATTGTCATCATCGCCATTGATGACAACAGCATCCAGACCATCGGCTTCTGGCCCTGGCGACGCAGTACCCATGCCAGGTTGCTTGATCAACTCCAATCCGCCCGTGCAGTGGGGCTGGATTTGCTGCTGAGCGAACACAACCCGGCCTATCCGGACGACGATGCCGTTCTCGCCCGGGCTATCACCCAGCATGGTCGTGTGGTGCTGGCCAACATGCTTGATCCGGACGGGGGCGACCCCACCCAGCCGCTGCCCGTGTTTGATCAGGCCACGCCCTACAAGGGTTACATCAATATCAGCGCGGATCCTGATGGCATCCTGCGGTCAGTCACGTTGCAGCAAACCACAAGAGGCGACACATCGCTGCACTTTGTGCCGCGAATCCTGGAGGCAGCCGGGGCCTCGCCTGCGCTTGCCCGGGTGCTTGAAAACCCGAGTCACTTCCTGCGCATACCGTGGGCGGGGCCAGCCGGCACATTTCAAACCATTCCCTATCACGCCGTGCTGGAAGGACAGGCCGATCCTGCGATGTTCAAGGACAAGTACGTGCTCGTTGGCTCATGGAGCTCAGGCCTGGGCGACGTCTTCACCACACCGGTGACCGGATCGGATGCGCCCATGGCCGGGGTGGAAGTGCTGGCCAATACACTGCATGCTGCGCTGGCAGATCGCTGGGTCCGATCACCTTCGGATCCGGTCAGCGGATTGCTGCTTCTGCTGCCGGTTCTGCTGGCCTGTCTGGCCTGCCGTGCCCTGTCACCGCAACGCGCACTTCTGGTCTGTGTCCTGCTGCTCGGGGGCATTCTTCTTGTCAGTGCCATGCTGCTTGCCTGGGGCTTGTGGTGGATCGGCCCCAGTGCCGGCCTGCTGGGCTGCTCTCTGGCCTACCCCATCTGGAGCTGGCGCAGCCAGCATGCCGTCCTTGATCACATCAATGACGAACTCGCCCTGCTGAACAGGGATATGCCGTCTGGGATGTTCCAGGCGGATAACCCCGACGGTCAGCCCGCCGGACAAACATTGATGGGCAGGGTGGCCCTGCTGCATCAGGCCATCGAGATCTTTCGCCAGACACGCCGGCGTCGGGACGAAACCATACGCTTCCTGTCGCATGACATGCGGGCACCACTGAACTCGATTCTGGCGCTCGGCGAAATGCAGCGGCAAGGCAGGCTGCCTGAAAATACCGGGCCCATGCCCGACGCGTTCGAGCATTATGCCCATCAGACCCTGGCACTGGTTGACGGTCTGGTGGATCTGGGCCGTGCCGAAGGGAAAGACCTGGTCGCGACCACCGCAGACGTCGTTGATCTGGTTCGTCAAAGCTGCGACAACAGCTGGGCACGTGCACGCAAGAAAGGCATTGACATCCATTATCCGGAAGCGGACTTCCCGGCATGGATTCTGGCGGATCCGGCCTTGCTGGAACGCGCCTTCAACAACATCATCGACAATGCCATCAAATACAGTCCGCCGGAGACAACCATTGCCTGTACGGTGAGTGCAGAGGCCGGGGTCTGGGTCATTCAGATCCGGGACCAGGGGATGGGCATTCCGGAATCGGATCTGGCTGACCTGTTTGAACCCTTCAAGCGCGTCGTGGCGGGCGAAGCGGCCCGGACGACGCAGGGCGCCGGCCTGGGTCTGGCTTTTGTGCAAGCGGTCATCCGCCGTCACAAGGGTGCCATCCATGTCGCCAGCCAGCCCGGACGCGGAACGGTATTCACCATTCGCTTGCCGCGGATCACGGACGACAACCGCAGCAAATGACAACGGCGCAAGCGCTGGGCTAGACCGCTGAATGGGCGATGGAATGGACCGCGGAAGGAGCGATGGAGGAGCCGTTGAAGAGCCGTTGAAGAGCCGTTGAAGAGCCGATGGAGAGGCGATGGAGAGGCGATGGAGAGGCGATGGAAGGGGTGATGAAAGGGGCGATGGGTGCGGCAATGGATAAAAAATCCCCCACTGCCCTTTTCAGGATAGCGGGGGACGTGGACCGTTAACGGCAGTCAGTCGCCTGAGATATCTTCAGGGAGCATCAGGATTCGGTCGTGTCGGTATCACCAAAACTGGCGGCATCCGGAGTGAGCAGATTATCTGCTGATTCGGACTCGGATGGGCCGTTGACCTCGGCATGCTCGTAAGCAGCGTCTTCTTCAAAGGGATTGGCCTGCGCACGGGCGGCTTCCCTTTCTGCTGCTTCGCGAGCGTCCTTCTCCTGACGGGCCTGGTGGTAGGCCATGCCGGTTCCCGCCGGAATGAGGCGGCCGACAATGACGTTTTCCTTGAGGCCCCGGAGCTCGTCGCGCTTGCCCATGATGGCCGCCTCGGTGAGGACGCGTGTGGTCTCCTGAAAGGAAGCGGCCG
>DATGUI010000201.1:0-2941 GCA_035301405.1 Burkholderiaceae bacterium | reverse complement strand
TCTGGCTGCGCTTGACCACGGCAAGCACGTTGTCAACGTCACGGTTGAAGCCGATGCCTTTTGCGGACCGCTTCTGGCCCAGCATGCCAGGGACGCCGGGCTGATCTATTCCATGGCCTTTGGCGATCAGCCGGCACTGATTTGTGATTTGGTTGACTGGGCCCGCACCTGCGGCTTTCCGGTGGTGGCAGCCGGACGGGGCCACAAATGGCTGCCCCATTTCAGTGAATCCACCCCGGAAACGGTGTGGGGCTATTACGGCCTCACGCCCGAGCAGGCCGAACGCGGCGGGCTCAACCCCAAGATGTTCAACAGCTTTCTGGATGGCTCGAAACCTTCCATTGAAAGCGCCGCCGTGGCCAATGCCACGGGCCTGGCCGTGCCCTCCGACGGCTTGTGTTATCCGCCCGCCAGCATCAAGGACATTCCCTACATCAGCCGGCCCGTTGAAGAAGGTGGCGTACTGGAACAAAAAGGCATGGTCGAAGTCGTGTCGTCCCTGGAAACCGATGGACGCGTCATTGATTACGACATTCGCATGGGTGTGTGGGTGACGGTAGAAGGCGAAAGCGAATACGTACGCAACTGCTTTGAAGAATACAACGCACAAACTGACCCGTCTGGCCGGTATTTCACGCTGTATAAGCGCTGGCACCTGATCGGCCTTGAAGTGGGCATGTCCGTGGCCAGCGTAGCTTTGCGTGGCGAAGCAACCGGCGCCGCCCTGGGCTGGGAAGCCGATGTCGTGGCCACGGCCAAGCGTGATCTGCAGCCTGGCGACATGCTGGACGGCGAAGGCGGCTACACCGTCTGGGGCAAGCTGCTGCCCGCCAGCCGATCGCGCGAGATGGGGGGCCTGCCCCTGGGCCTGGCGCACGATGTCAAGGTGATCCGGCCGGTTTCCAAGGGGCAAAGCCTGTGCTGGGACGATGTTTCCATCGATACGTCTACGGACGCCTATCGGGTGCGGCGGGAGATGGAAGTCCGAGTGGCCAGGACGGCCTCTTGACGGTAAGCAGTTCAATCACGTTGCCAAACCTGGCGCCGCACCATGAAAAACTCATCATTCTCGATTCGCTCCAGGTTGGCATTCAATTCCTCCAAAAGACAAAGGTCTCCAGGGCAATCATGCAGCAATTCGTGGACGGCGAGGGCCTCTTGTTGTTCATGGCTGGCGACTGCTTTTCTGAGGTTGACCAGACGGGCGCAATTCAAGTTGAAAATGGCAAGGGTGTTGCAGGCTATTTCCTTTTCATGAGGCGGCAGCCCGCCCTTGACCTGTATATAGCCGTTTGAAAGAAATTGCAGCAGCATGCCAGGGTCCGTTTCATCGGGCTTGCACACCTTGTCCAGATTGATTTTTTTGGCAGTCGACTTGTTGTCTTTGTGTTTGCCGCAAGAATCTGCATATACGCAGGAATTGAACAGATTTTTCCATTCAAACGTTTTGTGAGGGTGTTCGTTTGGCTTGCGTCTCCGAAAGTGCTCGATGTGGCTATCATTGTGCCGGCGGTTGATTCTGCCCTCGCAGTAAGCGCAGTAATCCTGCTGCATTTTCTGAAGCTGTTGTCGGATTTCATCCTTGCATTGTCTTGGCACATCGTTCCATGTATTAGTCGGATATTGATAACTTTTCAGACATACTGGTGCCGAAGGCCTTTGCAGTTTCCGCATGCTTGTTACCCTCCTGATCGAGGCGAATAGTTCTGCTTTAATTCTGCCAGGCGTTCTTGTGAATTGAGGTTCTGGATGACAGGGTGATCGGCACCAAAGTGTTTGATCAACGCAGTCTTCAGCGCCTGGCCTTCCTGGGTTTTCCAGCTGTTGTCCTGTATTCGCTGCAGGTACTGTGTTGTTTTTTCTGCCTCCGGTACAGACGGGATAGCGTGCGTATCCATGATTTGTTCCAGCACGGTGGAACTGACAACCCCTCTGGTCTGAAATGAAGGTGTCTTCACCATTGGGGTGTCATTCTCGAAACGGATGATGCGGATGGCACGATTATCGATAGTGGATAGCACATGCGGGCTATGGGTGGTGATGATCCACTGCACACCGGAGAAAGTCTTGACCAACGACGGAATAATGCGCTGTTGCAGTGAAGGATGCAGGTGGAGGTCAATTTCGTCAATCAGAATAATTCCTTGTGCGGACAGGGGATTACTCATGTGAGGATTGAGCGCCATCATGCGAAGGGCGATGCCTCCGACCATGGCAGCCAACGTTTTCTGCCCTTGTGACAGCTGTGTGAAATTAATGTCAGAACCAAAATTTCTGACCCGAAGCTCTGCGTTGCCCTTGACACGGTCAACACGAATATCGCTGACAAAAGGCACTGCGCTTTCGATCGCGGCATCGACCTGTTCACGTTTTTTCTGATATTGCTGCGGATTGTGATCAGCCAGATTGCTCAACTCGATATAGCGTTCAATAAACGTGCTGGATCTGGCCTGCAAGTTCAAAATGTTGGCATAGACCTTGAAGCGCGATTGGAGTGACCTTTGAATCTGGCTCTCGGCAACGTGTTGGGATAGGGTTCGACTGCTGCGCTCAACAGGGTAGCAGGCAAAGAAGGGGAGCACCTGACTCGTGTCGTGTTCGGCCAGCAGCCGGTAAATATGCCCCAAGACTGTTGTGGCCTGCAACTCAGACGCGTATTCGCCTGCCCAGCCATCCTGCGGTCGGACAAGAGACAACGAAAATGTCGTTTCCGGATTCAGACTGAACTGGCCGGCCACCTGTGCATAATCAGTGGTGTTGACATGTGTGTCTGTATCCAGAAGGTGTGTTCCCCTGTTGTTGGGTTTGATGAAACGGCTGGCAAACCATGTCAGCAGCTTGGTGATCGAGTCGATAATTGATGTCTTTCCGCTTCCGTTTTCACCAACGATGACGGTAAGCTTTTCATCAAACGACATGCCAAAGGCTGAATGGTAGCGTC
>DATGUI010000200.1:0-10268 GCA_035301405.1 Burkholderiaceae bacterium | reverse complement strand
CCCATGCGGGATCGCTCATCCACACCTGGGCGTCGGGATAGGCGCGATGAAGAAAATCAGCCCCCACCCTGAGGGCACCCGTGCCCCCAACCGTCTGTATGGTGGCCACCCGCCCTGCCTGGACCAGGGGATGCTCCTTGCCGAAGAGCAGTTCTTGCACGCCTTGCCGATAGGTTTCCAGCCCCTCTATGAGCAGATACGCACGCGGCCGCACCTGGCTCGCCAGATGCCGCTCGGCGTCGGCCACGACCTCAAGCACCGGGATCTTGCCTTCGTCATCATAGTAAAGACCCACCGTCAGGTTGACCTTGCGCGAGCGCGGATCGTTGTGGAATGCTTCACCCAGCTGAAAAATCGGATCGCCCGCATAGGGGGCCACGTGATTGAACATGATTGAAACCTGTAGACAGACAAGTACCGTAGTACGGCCGGGCCTGAGGCACGATACGCGCTCAGATGCGTGCCAGTTCCGGAAGAATGAGGATAATGGACGGGACCAGAATGAACAAGGTCAGACGGAAGATGTCAACGAGCACAAACGGCATCACCCCTCTGTAGATGGTCCCCAGACTGATGTCGGGGGCCGTGCTTTTCAGGACAAAGAGGTTGAGGCCCACCGGCGGGGTGATCAGCGCCAGCTCCATGACCATGACGACAATGATACCGAACCAGATGGGATGGTAGCCCAGTCCCATGACCATGGGGAAAAAGATGGGAACGGTCAGCAGCATCATGGACAGGGATTCCAGAAAGCAACCCATGATCAGATACATGACCATCATGATGGCAATGGTAGCCAGGGGCGATAGACCCAGATCCTGAACCAGTGCCTGCAAGGCATTGGGCAAACCCGCCAGATTCACGAAATTGGAAAACAGCAGGGCACCGATCAGCACGATAAACAGCACCGCTGTGATGCGGGCGCTTTCCACCAGACAATCAATGAACTGCTGAAAGGTGAGGGTACGCCGCCACATGGCAAACAGCAGTGCCCCGAAGGAACCAACACCAGCCGCTTCGGTAGGCGTGAACAGCCCCATGTAGATTCCGCCGATGATGACAACAAACAGCACGAGAACCGGAAAGACACGGCGCAAGCGGATGAGCCTTTCGCGCATGGGAGGCAGGGCCACGCTGGGCCCCAGCTCGGGCCGACGGCGTGTCAGTACCGCAATGGTGAGGATATACAGCGTGATGGCAATCAGGCCGGGCAGCAGGCCGGCAATGAACAGCAGGCCGATATCCGTGCCTGTCATGATGCCGTACAACACCAGGATGACAGAAGGCGGAATCAGAATGCCCAGGGTTCCCCCTGCCGTTACGGTCCCGGCCGCCAGGCTGTCGGCGTAGCCATAACGCCGCATGGACGGAATGGCCACCTTGCCCATGGTGCCTGTGGTGGCCAGCGATGAGCCGCAAACAGCAGAAAACCCGCCGCATGCGGCAATGGTTGCCATGGCCAGGCCACCGCGTTGCCCGCCCAGAAAGCCCTGGCAGGCATCAAACAATTCTTGTGACAACCCGCCACGGTCGACAAACACCCCCATGAGTACAAACATGGGAAGCACGGAAAGCGTGTAGCTCATGGTGTCGGCAGCCGGGACTTGTCCCAGCATGCCCAGCGCCGCCTTGGGTCCGATGATGGCAGCAATGCCTGCAGCCCCCACCACCAACATCGCAAAACCGATTTGCAAGCCGGCCATCATGAGGGCCAGCAGGGCCCCCAACCCGATCAACGAGATCTCCCATGTTCCCATCATGCCATCGCCTTTGCTCTTGCTTTTGGTATGTCCTTGTATCCGGTACTACACGGTGCTGATATCGGTCGGATCATGTTTGACGCGCTGTCTGCCCAACGCATTGACAAGAAACACCACGGCCGTCACGCCAAGCAGTATGGTCATGGCCTGGACCACCATGCCAACACTGAGGTGCAACTGCTGCGTATGCTCGCCGCTACGGACCAGGCGCTCGGCGTAGATCCACATGCGCCATGCAACGACCATGGAAATGATTGCACACACCGCATCGAAGAGCCGGGTCTGCATGGCAGCCAGACGGACAGGCAAGGCATCACTCAGAAGAGAGATGCTGATGTGCTCCCGGCCGGCCGTTGCCAGGGGCAAGCCGGCAAAAACCAGTAGCCCCATCAGTATTTCGGTAATCTCCAGCGCACCAAACAGCGGCGCATTGAACAGATAGCGACCCGCCACGTCGACCACGGTGACCATCATCATCATGAAGACAATAAACGCCACCACCAGGCGAGCAACCCGGTTCAGACGAGGCACCGGAGCAGGGTGCCCCTTGGCATCAGATTCTGCCTGCCCAGGTGCGCTGGCGGGGGGCGTCATGGGATATTGACCTTGTGGGTGGTCTTGTAGCTCTCGGCCATGGTTTTGGCGTACTCCAGGATTTCCTCTCCGGGCAAGCCCTTTTTGTTGGCTGCATCCACCCATTTCTGTACCAATGGCTCCAGTTGCTCCTTGGCCTCTTCGATTTCTTCATCGGAGATCGTGTTCCACTTGATATTGCCCTGTTCTTCGAACGATGCGCGACCCACGTTGTCCCCGGCCGTCCAGGCCGCCCCGCCCATCATGGCGATGGCCGTGCCGGAGTGCTTCTCGATGGCCTTCTGATGCGCTTCGGACAAGCTGTCCCAGACATCCTGATTGAATGCCAGCCAGAAGGTGTCCGCATACAGACCACCCGGGAAGACGGTAATGGATTCAATGGAGGGCGTAATCTTGAAGAAATCCACGGAATCTATCGGAAAGGTGATGCCATCAGCGACCCCGTTGGCCAGGGCCTGCTGAGCCTCGGTGGCGGGCAGATGGATGGGGGTGCCGCCCAAGGCGTCAATGATGGAACCGGCGGTATCGCCCCCAACACGGATCTTCTTGCCATCCAGGTCAGCCAGATTGGCGACCTCTTGTCCCTTGCGCATGGCCATGACGGGTGCAGAGTGGGCAAACATGCCCACGACCTTCACGCCATCGAACTCCTTGTGCTGGTCGCCGTAGCGCTCGTACACACTCCAGGCCGCTGCACCACCTGCCCAGGGATCGGGTGACATGAAAGGAAGCTCAACCACCTGGCTGACCGGGAAACGCCCCGGCGTGTGGCCCATGCCTGCAAAGCCGATGTCGATGGCGCCATCCTGGAGCAGGTCCATATAGGCGGAGTTCTTGCCGAGTGCGCTGGACATGATGTCGAACTTGAGTTCGCCATCGGTCTCTGCCTCGATGGCGGCAGCCCACGGCTCCATGATGCCCCGCACGATCAGATAATGGCTGGGGTAAAAGTTGCCGACCCGCAATGTGCGTGTTTCTTCAGCACTGGCAATCGATGGCGCAAGGCCACTGACCGCTGCACACGCCACCCCCAACATCAGCTTTTTTAAAACATTCATTTTCTTGCCTCCAGAAAACAGTTGTTACCTCACAACTGACAACCCGTTGTAAATACCAGATCAATGGACCTTTTTGACATGCCTGAAACCTATTCCTCAGGCCATTCAGCCACGCCGCTGTGCGTGACAGCACCCTGCTTGGCCGGTCCGACCACTGCAGCGTATTTCTCAAGTGTACCGCCGATTTTTGCATGATCAGGCGGCGTCCAGCCTGCACCGCGTTTTTTCAGTTCTTCATCCGACACATGCACGTCAATGGTGCCTGCCTGGGCATCAATACGAATGATGTCGCCATTTTGCACAAAGGCAATCGGACCACCCGCCGCGGCTTCCGGCCCGGCATAGCCAATACACATGCCACGCGTGACGCCCGAGAAACGGCCATCGGTCAGCAAGGCGACCTTTTCGCCCATGCCCTGACCATAGATCAGGGAAGTCACGCCCAGCATTTCCCGCATGCCAGGGCCGCCACGGGGCCCCTCATTGCGGATGACCAGGACATTGCCTTCCTCGTACTGTCGCGACCGGACCGCTTCCATGCAGTCTTCTTCATTTTCAAAGACCAGGGCCGGCCCTTCAAATTGCAGGGAATGCAGCCCGGCAACCTTGAGCATGGCGCCATCGGGGCAAAGATTGCCACGCAAGACGGCCAGGCCCCCGCTGTCAGAAAGTGGCTGGCCGGCGGCACGAACCACCTCGCCATCCGGCTTGGCCACATTGGCCAGGGCTTCTCCGAAGGTCGAGCCATCCAACGTGAGGCAATCGGCATGCAGACAGCCGGCATCCAGCAAGGCCTTGAGAATGACGGGGGTTCCGCCGATGTCGTAGACATCCTTGGCGACAAAGCGGCCGCCGGGCTTGAGGTCGGCAATCAGCGGCGTACGCTTGAAGATGTCGTTGATGTCGTCCAGCGTAAAGACGATGCCGGCCTCGTGGGCAATGGCCGGCAGATGCAGGCCAAGGTTGGTGGAGCCCCCCGTTGCCGCCACGACCGCCGCGGCGTTTTCAAGGCTCTTGCGGGTGACCAGCTCGCGCGGCAAGGGTCCATTGCCGTTCAGCAAACCCATGACCAACCGGCCACAGTGCCGCGACAAGGCAGTGTGTTCGGCATAAACGGCAGGCACCATGGAAGAGCCCAGCGGGGCCAGGCCCAGCGCCTCGGACACCATGGCCATGGTATTGGCCGTGTATTGTCCGGCACAGGCCCCGGCGGTTGGCAGACAGACGTGTTCCAGCGCGGTCAGATCGGCGTCGGACAAGGTGCCGGACATGACGGAGCCCACGGCCTCGTGGACATCCAGTATGGTGACATCCCGCCCCTTGTGCCTGCCCGGCAGGGCGCTGCCCCCGTACAGGAACACCGATGGCAGGTTGAGACGCACCATGCCCATGATGATGCCGGGCAGTGTCTTGTCACAGCCCCCAAAACCTACCAGCGCGTCATAGCAATGTGCACGGGTTACGGATTCGACAGAATCCGCAATGATCTCGCGCGAAACCAGGGAAAACTTCATCCCCTGATGGCTCATGGAAAAACCGTCGGATACGGCCATGGTGGAAAAGGCCACCGGCGTGCCGCCAGCCTCGCGCACCCCTTCCTTGGCCGCGTCCATCTGGGCAGGAATGGTGAGGTTGCAGGGCGTGACTTCCGCCGAAGGCCCCACAATGCCCACAAAGGGCTTTTCGATATCAGCGTCGTCATTGCCCAGGGCCCGCATGAATGCCCGGTGCGAAGCGCGGCTCAGGCCGTCCATGGTGAGGCGGGAGCGCCGTTTTGCCCCGTGTTTTGGCGTTTTCGGGTGACTCATGGAAGCTTGTCTCCAGATGGCAGTTCTGATGAATGTTTTTTGATCTTGTCTCTGGCTCTGAGAGTCATGGTAAGGGATTCCGTTTTATATGTCTATACTTATTTTGCAGACCCTGGAACGTCACAATCATGGCTGCAAAAGGGCCAAGTATAAGCGCTTGCGAACCACAGGATAATTACCTCTGGCGCTGATCATTTGACTGCCAATCATTTTACGCGTACATTAAACGAGCTTTATATTTTGCCCGGCGAAATAGCCGCCGGCCGCCCGCGGGTCGCGTAGCACGGGCTGCGCAAAAAGGCGCCACTCCTGGCGCACAATTTCATCAAAACGTTTCGACCCGCCGCTGACAGATATTGGTATTTGCGGTACCCGACAACAGCCGTCCGGCTGCTGTGGCACGCACATTCGACTGTAACGACAGCCTTTGGGCCGTAACGGCTGCGGCCGCCCATCTTTTGGAGCAGCGCGTGGAAACCTGGCGTTTTGTACTGGATAACATTGATGACATCATTTTTCGTACCGGCGAACATCTGTCCCTGATTGGCGTTGCCATCGGGCTGGCCATCGTGGTGGGTGTGCCCCTGGGCATTGCCATCACCCGCCGCCCCCGGCTTGCCGGCGTGGTGCTGTATATCGGTGCCATCCTCATGACCATTCCGTCCATTGCCATGTTCGGGCTCATGATCCCCATCTTGTCAAAGGTGGGCCATGGCATCGGTTATGTGCCGGCCGTGATTGCCGTGCTGCTTTATTCGCTGCTGCCCATTGTGCGCAACAGCTACACCGCCATCAATAACGTGGACCCGGCCCTGCGCGAAGCCGCCAAGGGCATGGGCATGAGCGCGCGCCAGCGCCTGTGGCGGCTGGAAATCCCCTTGGCGATACCCGTGATCATGGCGGGCGTGCGCAGCGCAGCCGTACTGAATATCGGCATCATGGCCATTGCCGCCTATATCGGCGCGGGCGGTCTGGGTGTCTACATTACCCGGGGCATTTCCCAGACAGACCCTCGCCAACTGATTACCGGTGCCATCGCCATCAGCCTGCTGGCCATTGTGGTTGACCTCAGCCTCTGGTGGCTGCAAAAGCGCCTGACGCCAACGGGTGTCAGCCTGCACCCTGAAACTGCTTGAACATCATGATCAAACTCGAAAACCTGACAAAAATTTTTGAGAGCCGCGAAGGCAGGACCGTTGCGGCAGACAACGTCAACATGCATGTGGACAAGGGTGAAATCTGCGTGCTGCTCGGCCCATCGGGTTGCGGCAAGACCACCACCCTCAAGATGATCAATCGCCTGATCACGCCCACTTCCGGAAAAATCTACATCAATGGGCAAGACACCACGGAGCACGACACCATTACCTTGCGTCGCAACATCGGCTATGTCATTCAGCAGACCGGGCTGTTTCCCAACATGACGGTGGCACAGAACATTGCCGTCGTGCCGCGCCTGCTGGGCTGGTCACGCGACCGCATTGCCACACGCACCCACGAGCTGCTCGAGATGATGGCGCTGGACCCCGACACCTTTGCCACCCGCTACCCCAATGAGCTCTCGGGTGGCCAGCAGCAACGCATCGGCGTGGCCCGCGCCCTGGCGGCCGACCCACCCGTATTGCTGATGGACGAGCCCTTTGGCGCCATCGACCCCATCAACCGCGCAACCATTCAGGACGAATTCCTGAAAATGCAGGAAAAGCTGGGCAAGACGGTCTTGTTTGTCAGCCATGACATCAATGAAGCGGTAAAGATGGGCAGCAAGATTGCCCTGTTCCGTGATGGCCGGCTTGAGCAGTTTGACACGCCAGACCGCATTCTGGCCCAGCCAGCCAATGATTTCATTGCTGATTTTGTTGGACAGGACCGCACGCTCAAGCGCCTTCCCCTGACCCAGGTCAGCCAGGCCATGAATCCCGGTGCGTTGGCGCTGCAACCGTCCATGGGTGTAGAGAAGGCGCGCGAGCTGCTGCTGCACGCCGGGCTTCCCAGTGCGGCCGTCATCAATTCCGGCGGGCGCCTGATGGGTATTGTCCACCACGACCGCATGCAGGGTAACGGCACGCTCACAGGGTGGGAGCCCCCGCAAGCCATGGCCCGGCCCACGGACGACCTGCGCACGGCGCTGTCGCTGATGCTCGACAACCAGCAGACCTGGCTTCCCTGTGTAGACGACGATGGCCATTACCAGGGAGCCATCACACTGCAAGACATCAGCAACTTCCTCGGCGCTGCCGGCAACACCCACGGCACGCTGGCACGCTCATGAGTACGCGCCTCGCCACATCGGGTCGCACGCGCCAGCTTGGCCTGATCATGCTGATCATGGGGCTGGCTGCCTGGGGCTTCACCCAGGGAAACTGGCTGACCCCATTAATGCACTATCAGGATGACATCCTGTATTTGTCGGTCCAGCACATTGAGCTCACCCTCATTTCGGGTGGCCTGGCCATTGCGGTGGGCATTCCTCTTGGCATCGTGCTGACGCGTGGCCGGGTACGGGCCATTTCCGAAGGGGTGATGCAGGTACTCAATATCGGCACCACCATTCCTACCCTGGCGGTGCTGGCCCTGTCCATGACTTTTCTGGGCATCGGTTCCCTGCCCGCCCTGTTTGCCCTCTGGCTGGCATCGCTGCTTTATATCGTTCGCAACACCTACTCGGGGCTGATTTCCGTTCCCGCATCATTACTGGAAGCGGCCAGAGGCATGGGCCTGACGCCGCTGCAAACGCTGTTCCAGGTCGAGCTGCCCAACGCCCTGTTTGTCATTTTTGCCGGTGTCCGTACCGCCCTGACCATCAACGTGGGAACCGTGCCCCTGGCCTTTCTGATTGGCGGGGGTGGTCTGGGTGAGCTCATCTTCACCGGCATTGACCTCAACGAGACATCCATGATGCTGGCCGGTGCCATTCCAACCGCCGTTCTCGCCATTATTGTCGACGCGCTGGTCGCCGGGCTCGCCCTGCTGCTGATACCACGCGGTGTGAACCCGCTGGCCCGGCCACGCTAAACCGTGGGACGCCTCTGAACCCATCCCCACGACACGACGTGGGCCAGAGCAACGTATCCCTTGACCTTCACTTTCACTTGCCCTTCAGGAGATCTTTATGAAATTGAGTCGCCTTGTTCAGACAGCCACCCTGGGCCTTGCCCTGGCCATCCCTGGCCTGGCCGCCAGCGACACCCTTGTTGTCGGCGGGAAAAACTTCACCGAACAACAGATCATGGCCGAAATGACCACCCAGTTGCTGGAGGCCAATGGCTACGACATCGATACGCGCGCCGGCATGGGCAGTGCCGTGCTTCGCCAGGCCCAGGAAAACGGCCAGGTGGATGTGCTTTGGGAATATACCGGCACTTCCCTGATCACCTATAACAAGATAGAAGAGCGCCTGTCTCCGGACGAGACCTATGACACGGTCAAGAAGCTGGATGGCGAAAAAGGCCTGATCTGGCTGGACCCGTCCAAAGCCAACAACACCTACTCGCTGGCCATGCGCAAAGACGATGCCGCAGACAAGTCCATCCGCACCTTGTCTGAACTGGCTGACGCCGTCAACGATGGGCAAAGCTTTACCTTTGCTTCCAACGCCGAGTTCGCTGCCCGTCCGGATGGCCTGAAACCCTTGCAGGAAACCTACGGCTTCGAGTTTGGCCGGGCCAACGTGAAACGCATGGATACCGGTCTGACCTATCAGGCCCTGCGTGATGAGCAGGTGGATGTATCGCTGGTCTTTGCCACGGATGGTCGCATCCCGGCCTTTGACTTTGTGGTGCTGGAAGATGACAAGGATTTCTTCCCGGCCTACGCCCTGACACCGGTCGTCCGTGAAGAAATTCTGGACAAGCATCCCGAACTGGCTGACATTCTCAACAGCCTGTCTGCCAGGCTGGATGACACCACCATGGCCAAGCTGAACGCCAGCGTTGACGTTGACAAGACAACCATACGTGACGCGGCCAAGGCATTTCTGGAGCAGGAAGGCCTGATCTGATGATGCGCTCTTGACCCTTGATGATGCAGACACCGGCCCGCGCTGATGATTTCAGGCGGGCCGGACCAGGTTTCAGTCCACCGTATCATCCGGCGTCAGCGAGGCAGCCGGCACAGGCTTTTTACGACCCGCACTGGCGATGGCCCAAATGAGGATGACGGCTGTCAGGATAAACAATGACAAGGCGATGGGCCGCTGAAAAAACGCCAGAAAATCACCGCGGGTAATGAGCAGACCTTGCCTCAGTGATTGCTCGATCATGGGGCTGAGCACCATGCCGATCACCATGGGCACAATCGGAAATCCGGTAAACCGCATGCACATGCCCAACACCCCTGCGGCCAGCGCCACCCAGATATCAAGCACATTGCCCCGCACGCCATAGGCCCCCACCAGGGCAATCACAATCACCAGGCCGATCAGCAACGGCTCGGGAATTCGCAAAACCCGTGTAAAGAGCTGCGCGCCCAGCGCGCCTGTGGCAAACATGACCAGATTCACCAGTATCAGTGCAAAGAAAATGGCGTAGACAAGCTCAATGTTGTCCATGAACAACTGCGGCCCGGGCGCAACGCCTTGCACAACCAGCGCACCGAGCATGACGGCAGTAACCGGATCGCCCGGTACGCCGAGCGCCAGCGTGGGCACCAGCGCACTTCCCGTTACTGCGTTGTTGGCGGCTTCCGGCGCAATAATGCCATCAGGTTCACCTTTGCCGAAGTTGTCCTTGTTTTTTGAGACCCGACGGGCCTCGGCATAGGCAATAAACGCGGCCGTGGCGGCCCCCGTGCCAGGCAAGGCACCGACAAACGACCCAATGCCGCAGCTTTGCAGCAGAACACGCCAGCGCTTGAACCACTCCATCACCGGAGGCAGACGGAACCCGATCTTGAAGGTTTTGGCCTGGTCAGGTCGCCACAGATTCACGACCCGGACAAACATTTCGGTAAAGGCAAACAGACCCACCATGGCAGCAATCAGGTCAATACCGGCCGAGAGCTGAAAATTATCAAACGTGAACCGCAGGTCCCCTGCAATCGGGTCGGCC
>DATGUI010000199.1:0-3997 GCA_035301405.1 Burkholderiaceae bacterium | reverse complement strand
AAGGGGTCTAAGCAAAGCATGGTCATTTATTTGCGTGGCAATCACGTAAGTATCTGACCAGACTGGGTAACTTCCCGAAGGAAGTTACCCATAATATGGCGCGGCTGGCAGGATTCGAACCCACGACCCCTTGGTTCGTAGCCAAGTACTCTATCCAACTGAGCTACAGCCGCGTAAAGAAAAAGGAATATAACATACCTTTCGGAAAATGTCATTATGGGCGGGATACCCAGGCACTGCCCCCAATATAAAAGCGCAGCGGCTTGCCGGCCCATTCGCCGGCATAGTCAACGCCAATGCGGGGGCGGCTGACGATGTCCATTGACCCGGGCAGCGCCGCACCTGCCGACGGGTTCACCGTCTGGCCGGTGTCGAACAGAGACTGCCAGAGCGCATCCTCATTGACCCGGGCAATGAAAAAGTCGTCACTGCAAAGGTCGTGGCCATAGAGACGCCGGTCGATTCCCATGGCCTTGCACAGCCGTCCCGGTCCGCGTGTGTTGTCGTTGATATTCAGCAGTGGCTGCAGGCCGCGCAGCAGCACGGCTGCACCGGTTCCGTCTGCCTCGGTCACTACATTCATGCAGTGGTGGATGCCGTAGATCAGGTACACATAGGCATGGCCCGGTGGCCCGAACATCACGCGAGTGCGGGGGGTCAGGCCTTTCGAAGTGTGAGCTGCCAGATCGTGCGGGCCCAGATAGGCCTCGACTTCAGTAATCATGCCGGCCAGGGCGCGGCCGTTGTCCATCCGCACCAGGACTTTCCCCAGCAGGGTTTTGGCAACTTCCTGGGTATCGCGGTCGTAGAATGAGCGCGGCAGCTTGTCCAGGTCGTGCAGACGTAACTCAGGCATGGGGTGGTGCCAGACCTGTCAGTGTGCCGGCAGCAGCGCCTGTTTGGCGCTGTCAGGCAAGAATGAGGCCGCTATGCTGTTGCGCGCCAGTTGGGTGCATTCCTCGCGGGTGAGGTCAAGCGCTTCGACACAGGCAATGAAGTTGTCCAGCAGATAGCCGCCGAAATAGGCGGGGTCGTCGGAGTTGAGGGTGACTCTGGCGCCTTTTCGCAGCAAGCGGGCCACGTTGTGATCCGCTACCGACGGATAGACGCCCAGCCGGACGTTGGACAGCGGGCAGACCGTCATGGGGATCCGGTTGTCGATGATGCGGTGCAGCAGGGCCGGGTCGTCTTCGCTGCGTACGCCATGGTCAATGCGCTCTATATGCAGGGCGTCAAGCGCATTATGCACATACTCTGCCGGCCCTTCTTCGCCGGCGTGGGCGACCAGCCGGAAACCCAGCTTCTTGCACTGGGCAAAGAGGCGGGAAAATTTTTCGGGCGGGTTGCCCAGTTCGGCTGAATCCAGGCCAACGGCTATCCACAGGTCCCGGTAGGTTTCACGCAGGGGCAAGGCCCGGTTGAGCGTGACAAAGGCGTCTTCTTCCGGCAGGTCCCGAAGAAAGCAGAGAATGAGGTAGCCTGTCATGCCCCATTGGTCACGTGCCTCGCGCAGGGCACGGGCCAGGCCGGCAAAAATGGTTTCCATGGCCACACCACGCTGGGTGTGTGTTTGCGGGTCAAACATGATTTCAGTGTGAACAATGCCATCGGCATGGGCACGCTGCAGGTAGGCCCGCGCCATATCGTAAAAGTCCTGTTCGGTAATCAGCACGCGGGCGCCTGCGTAGTACAGATCCAGAAAGTCCTGAAGGTTCTTGAAATCGTAGGCAGCGCGCAGGGATTCGACACTGTCGTGCTCCAGCGCGACCTGATTCCGGGCGGCCAGCTCGAACATGAGTTCGGGTTCCAGCGTGCCTTCGATATGTACATGCAGCTCTGCCTTGGGCAGCTGCTTGAGAAAGTCGCGCAGCGTACCTGTTTTGCCGGTTTCAGAGTGAGATGTTTGCGTCATGGCGGGCTCCCCAGGCGCCGATGATTACCAGCGCCCAACTGATCAGAAAACACAGGCCCCCGATGGGGGTCAGAAAGGGCATCCAGTGGCGGCCGGTCAGGACCAGCGCGTACAGGCTGCCACTGAACATGAGGGTGGCCAGCAGCATGAGCCAGGCAGCCCAGAGCAAGATTTTCCGGGTGCTCAGCCAGGCAGACAGCACGCTAACCAGAATAATGGCCACCCCGTGCAGCAGCTGGTAGAAGACAGCGGTTTTCCAGATGTCTGCCAGCCCCGGCACGACGGCATGGCGCAGGCCGTGTGTGCCCCAGGCACCGGCCATCACCCCGGTCAGCATCAGCAGGCCAGCCAGCATGACGAGGCGGGCAGGCAACCGGAGAACAGGGCGGGACGGATGTGACAAAGCAGTGGGGGGCGGGGGCTTGGCGGGTTCGGACATGGGAAATGCTTGCACTCACTGGGTAATCGACGTATGAATGAAGTCTAGTGTAAACGACTCGACACAAGGAGCAGACATGGCTGATCAAGGCACGGCAGTCTGGAACCAGGTGGCAACGCTTGCAGATGTCAATGGGTATGAAGGGGACACGGCCTTGCAGGCGGCAGTGCAAAACCTTGCCACCCCGGTCGACACATCATTATTCAGGCAGCATGGACAATGGGCAGGCGCTTCGGCCAGCCGGCTGCTGGCAGACGAGGCCAATCATCACGCGCCGCAGCATCAGGCGTGGGATGCCCTGGGCCGGCGCCAGGACGCGGTTGTCTTTCATCCTTCCTGGCATGCGCTGATGACGCAAGGCTTTGCGTATGGCCTGCACGGGAGCCGGGATGCCAATCAGCCGATACCCAATACCATCCGGGCCGTTCACTTCATGTTGCATGGCCAGCTGGAGGCCGGTAGCCTGTGTCCACTGACGATGACCAACGCCGCGCGGACACTGTTGTGCGACGATTCGCGGTTTGCTGCCTTTGTCACACGCATGCAGTCGCGTCGGTATGATTCGCGCGATGTCTTCTGGTCGGAGAAGACCGGCGTCATGGTGGGCATGGGCCTGACGGAAAAGCAGGGGGGAACGGATTTGCGTCTGTGCCAGACTCGGGCTGTACCGGTTGCCACACCGGAACATGCCATTCTTTCAGCCACAGAAAGCCAGCATTACGCACTCACCGGCCACAAGTGGTTTTATTCGTCTCCCACATCCGATGCACATCTGGTGCTGGCGCAAGAGCAGCCGTTGGCAGAACTGTCATGCTTCTTCGTGCCGCGCTGGCTGGCACCCGGCCAACGCAATGCCATTCGCATCAATCGACTGAAAGACAAGCTGGGAAACCGTTCCAACGCCAGCGCCGAGGTCGAGTTTGATGGCGCCCTGGCACTCCGGGTGGGTGCGCCCGGGCGGGGTATTGCCCTGCTGATGACCATGGCCGGCCTGACACGTCTGGATTGTGTAATGGGCAGTACCGCATTGATGCGTCAGGGAGTGGTGCAGGCACTGTACTACGCCAGGCACCGTCAGGTGATGGGGCGCCTGCTGGTGGATCAGCCACTGATGCGTGAAGTGCTGGCCGATCTGGCGCTGGAAAGCGAAGCAGCGACGACGCTGGCGGTGCATCTGGCACATGCCTTTGATCACGACAACGCGCAGGCGCGTGCCTGGCAGCGGGTGCTGACGCCGGCCGCCAAATACTGGATCTGCGAGCGTACGGTTGTCTGTGTGGCCGAAGCCATGGAATGTCTGGGTGGCAATGGTTATATCGAAGACGGCCCGCTGGCGCGTTTGTATCGCGAAGCGCCGGTTAACGCCATCTGGGAGGGCTCGGGCAATGTCATGTGCCTGGATGTGCTGCGGGCACTGGCGCGTCAGCCCGAGCTTGGCCAGGCGCTGTGGGACAGTCTGTCTCCGCATTGTCAAGACCATGCTGAAATGCGCCGGGCCCTGCGGACTTTATCCGAGGCTGCGCAGGGCGAGATGCCCTCCTTGCAACGTCAGGCCAGGGCATTTTCCAGACAGCTGGTTTGCCTGGTGCAGGCAGCATTATTGCGGCAGACTGCGCCTGCAGCCGTAGTGGACACGTTCATTCAAA
>DATGUI010000198.1:0-3032 GCA_035301405.1 Burkholderiaceae bacterium | reverse complement strand
GGTGCTTCACCGGCGCTGACCTGGGTTGGAGTAAAGAAAAACAAGAGATTATCCTGAAAAGCATTCAGAACCAGTGCCGTGGCGATGCTGATTGAAATCAGGCCACCACCAATAATCATGATGCGTTGATGCCGTTTTTTCATTGAGTGGTCTCGCTTGTCGTGTTTTGCTGTCGTTTTATCTGCCGCAAAGCAGACTTGCGGCGCTGCTGAAGCATCAGTCCCTCGACGCACAGCGCGAGCATCGTGACTCCTATCGCTCCCCATACGTACACTCCGTGTACGCCCATCGCGAAGAATGAGCCTGGATCCGACCAATTCATGGCTTTGCCTCCTGCAGACGATTCAACCAGCCAGTGTGACGCTCCCGCTCAAGGATGATGCAGCGTACGCGCACGAGGGTGACGGCGACGGTATATAACCATGCTGCAAAAGCCATGATCAACATGCCCGTGAGCATGGTCGTGGCCATCGACGGCGCCTGTGTCAGGGACACAGATGCGCCCTGGTGCAGGGTGCTCCACCATTGGACTGAAAAATAGATAATCGGAATGTTGACGACGCCGACGAGTGCCAGTACTGCACTGGCCCGGTCCGCGCGGCGTGGGTCGTCAATTGTTGACTGCAGCATCATGTAAGCGATGTACAGAAAGAAGAGAATCAATTCAGATGTCAGGCGGGCATCCCACACCCACCACGTGCCCCACATGGGCTTGCCCCATAATGCTCCTGTCCATAGCGAAAGGAAGGTGAACATGGCGCCAGTGGGCGCCAGGGCAGAAGCCATCATGCCTGACAACCGGCTGTTGAATGCCAGTCCAACTGCAGCCCAGAAAGCCATCACCAGATAAATGAACATGGACATCCACGATACGGGAACATGCACAAATATGATGCGATAGCCTTCACCTTGCTGCGCGTCTGTGGGGGCAACGAAAAAACCGATATACAAGCCTGCAACTGCCAGCAGCGCTGCTGCAGCGCCAAACCACGGGATGAGCGTTCCCGCTAATGGGTAAAACGTTTTTGGTGAAGAATATTTGAACCAGTTAATCATTGACGTGGACATCATTCCAGTGCGATGCGTAATGCCGCAGTAGTGGCCCACGGCGCAAAAAAAACACCCACGGCCAGTAAAGCGCCCAGTAGCGAAAGGTTGGCGCTGGCGCTTGAACCCGCCGAGGCGGCACTGACAGCACCCGTACCAAAAATCAGCACCGGAACGAAAAGGGGCAGCACAAGCAATGTCACCAGAACGCCTGCTCCCCGCAGACCCAGTGTCAGGCTCGCACCGATTGCACCGATCAGGCTCAGTACCGGCGTACCGATCAGCAGTGACGCCGCCAGAACCGGCAAGGCCGCTGCGGGCAGATCGAACTGTACAGCCAAAAGTGGGGCCACCAGTGTCAGGGGCACGCCTGTGACCAGCCAGTACGCCATTACTTTGCCCAATACAAGCGCGGCAAGCGGCGCAGGTGATAGTAGAAGGTGTTCCAGAGTGCCATCAGCATAATCCTGCTCAAATAGCCGGTTCAAAGACAGTACCGTGGCCAGCAACGCGGCCACCCAGATGACCCCGGGTGCCAGCTGTCGCAGCATGTCGCGTTCAGCGTTCACGGTCAGGGGATAAAGGCTGGAAACGACGACAAAGAAGGCCAGGGACGTCAGCACGTCAGCTTTGCGGCGCATGGCAAGCTTCAAGTCCCGTCTGAAGATTCCGTAGGCCTGGCCCAGTACATGGCTCATGCGCCAACCCGGATGAGCGAGGTCTTATGCGACAGTTTCATTTCCTGGTGCGTGGTTAAAATAGCCATACCTCCATGATGAAGATGCTCGTCGATGGCTGCTGTGACCCATTGTCCGGCACGGGTATCCAGTGCAGTCAGGGGTTCGTCCAGCACCCACAGCTCCCGTTTTTGCAGCACAAGCCGGGCAAGGTTCAAGCGACGTTTCTGCCCTTGTGACAATGCCTGTACTCTCAGATGCGCCTCGTCCACCAGACCCACTTGCGCCAGGGCGTCCTGGATAGCGGCGGAACTGACGGGGTCATCTGCCAGCATTGCTCCAAACGTCAGATTTTCTGTTGCACTCAACTCTTCCTTCAGTCCGGGCCGGTGGCCGACATACAGAAGTTCGCGCCGGTACGCGTCGTTGGCACCGTTGACAGCTTGTCCTTTCCAGACAACTTTTCCGTGTGTCGGAGGCGTAAGGCCGACCACCGTGCGCAGCAGGCTGGTTTTGCCGCTGCCATTGTCGCCTTGGACGATCAGGCAATCGCCGGCCCCGAGCTCGAAATTCAGTTTGTTGAACAGGCGGCGCTCGCCACGTCTGCATTCCAGATCGATGGCGCTCAGCATGTTCTGCCTTGCCTTGATGCGCGGGGAGTCATTGTTTGCCTCGCTGTACTGCCGTTTTGAGCTTGTCTTCCAAGCTAATATGCAGAATACGTCGGACGGATTAACGGAACATTAAGGGAGTGATTGCGCGGGACCAGGCCGGTTATCGTGTCGATGTCCGCTATGGCTCGCTATAGCGGGCGCATCGAGTTTCCGATGACGGTAAAGCTGCTTAGCAGCATGGCGGCCGCGGCAGCACCGGGGGCAACCCCGATATGGAAAAACAGGACAATGATCGCGACGTTGTAGCAAATCGAGAAAAACAGGTTCTGACGTATGCGTCGCATTAGCTTGCGGGCCAGACTGCGCGCCCGGGCGACCTGATCAACGCCGCCTTGGGTGATGACGACACCCGATGCAGTGACCGCAATGGGGTTGGCGCCATTTATGGCCACACCGCATCCTGCCGCAGCAAGGACCAACGTATCGTTGATGCCGTCACCTACAAAAGCGGTATTTTCACCATGGGATTGAAGTATCCGGACTTTGTCATCGGGGGTCTGGGCGGCATGGATCTGCTGTGGCGCAAACTTGAGTTTCTTGCCTACCCATTGTGCTGCCGCCGCATGGTCACCCGTTACCAGCAAGGTCGTGCAGTTGTCCTGGCGCAGTGCTTCCAGTGCGTCCAATGATGTAT